>CALGRR010000132.1 GCA_937880805.1 uncultured Clostridia bacterium | reverse complement strand
TTTAATTTCAAACGAGCAACCGTTAAGCACCTGTTCACCATCATATGAAAAATGAACATCACGACCATTGATAAATTCAAATTCGTCACAGCATTTTTGAAGCTTTTCCGCAAAGGTTGTTTTACCGCTTCCTGGACAACCTATTACAATTACTTTGTTCATTTTATACCTTTCTCGCTTTTACAATCAAAAATGACGGCTTGATAAACTCATCATATAACGCAGGCCATTTCTCCATTGCCCAAGGTTGTGGTTGGGGTTCACAAACCGCTTCGATTTTGAAACCCGCTTTAGCTAAAGCGTTTATTGTATCACTGAAAGTTCTGTGATATTTTCTTACACCATCAACATACCAGTGAACATATCTTTCACCTGGTTCATTATAATTTGAAAATGTGTATGAAACCTTTCTTCCGTTTTCATCTTTGTTGTAATGTCCGTTGCCATTTATTGTTGCGGTAATAAGCGGATGCTCTTGTGAAAACAAAAGAACACCGTTTTCGTTGAGTAGTTCATATATATCTTTGCAAAGTTTTTCAAAATCCTCAATATAATGAAAAGCTAAAGAACTGTAAACCAAATCAAATTTTTGGTTAAGAGTTGATATATCAGTCATACTCATATTTATGTATTCAATATTTTCGTGGTATGCTTCTTCCTTTGCAACGGAAAGCATTTTTTCAGAAATATCGACACCAACAACACTACTTGCACCATTTTTTATAAAGTCAATGCAATTAGCACCGCAACCACAACCTAAATCTAAAACTGTTTTTCCTGTCTGGTCTGGTAACATTTCCTTCATTGCAGGTTGTTCCAACATATTATTTGAGTTTATCTCCCTGCTTCTCAATTCGCTGTAACCTGCAAAGAATGTATCATTATCATAAATGTTCTGATTGCTCATAATAAACTCCTAATTATAAATATTTCTGCATATAAACTAAATTCTGATATGTACCATCTTTGAGTTTGAAAAATTTCGGTTCTACTGATATAACTTGAAACCCGAATTTCTTATAAAGTGCTTTTGCACGGTTGTTTCCCTCAATCATTTCAAGGTCAACGATTTCTGTGCCCTTATGTTCTTCTGCAGCTTTCATCAGTTCTTTAAACATTGCTGAACCAATACCAATATTCCAATACTTTTTCTGAAGGGCGATGCCTACTGTTGCTCTATGGGAAGTCTTGCTACCGGTCTTAAAAGTGATGTCACAGTTGCCTGCAATTGCACCATCTACATAACAAGCAATAAACAAGGTGTTCTGACTTTCACGAACATTATGAATAAATTTCTCTTCACTTTCTATAGTAACACTCTCCCAATCTTCAATTGTGCGAGAAAGAAACTCTGTTTCACCACTGGAAGTTTTAATACTGTTAAGTAACATTTCGGCATCTTCAATATCAGGAGTTTTCAATATGGCAGTCGTGCCGTCTTTTAATGTAATTTTCTTTTCATCAAATATCATTAGTTTCACTTTCCTTTTCTGAATATTCTGACAAGATATAGTTTATTTCCGTATCAGATTTATATGTAAACCCTATTATTTTTCCTTGATAATATTTAGCTTTAAAACTGACATTTCTGTTTTTTCTTGCATTCCAAGCCATATTTTTAATATCTTTTCTGCGAGGCTTTCGGTTAATTTCTTTGCAGTATTCTTTCCAGACACCGTAAACCTCTTTTATCTGCGGTTTGTTATATGGGTTTATCCCAATCGAATCCGTTGACTTAACAAGTTCTGAAATTGCATTATCAATTTCCGCAGAATTTAAAGATTCGATTAAATGTTTAACATAAACTAAATGCCGTCCCCAGCCTTGATGTATACCCGTATCGCAATATCCCATAGCTTTCCAGAAATCAATTCCGCTTATCGGGTCGGGACTTAATAAAACGGTGTTTGTTCCGTTCTCATCAAATATTTTTTCAATATGATGATTCAGAATTCTGCCGTATCCTTTTCGCCTGTGCTTGGGTGAGATGTAAAAATCTTTCACCTCGCCATAAGGGTACGGAATATCAACAACATCTGTTGAAGACGTTGAAATCGAAGCAAAGCCTATGAGTTCCTCAGCTGATTTCATAACTATAAAATAATCAAAATTACTAAAAGATGAATTTGAAATAATGCTGTCAAACAACTCAAAAAATATCTTCTTGTTTCCGGGCATTTCGCCTTGATTACGCAAGGACTTAATCTTATACTTCGCATAGATTTTGCGGAGTTTTTTGTAATTGCTTATGTTTTCTTTTGTGATGTTTGTGAAAGTAAAATCTGTTTTCATTGCGATCCTCTTTCTGTAAAAAATAAAAGCACCTCCGAAACGGAGATGCCTGCAATTCACAGAAAGATATAAATTACATCAATCGCAAACGGACAAAACGGCTCTCCGATTCATTGTGTTAATCATCATTGTCATCTTGTCCACCTGCCTTTCAGTAATTTTCTACATTGTAACAATATATAAATAATTTGTCAACTGTTTTTGGGTGCAATGCAAAAGTGTCGGTTTAAAATTCAAAAGTGTATAAAAAATATCAATAAGCAAAAAATAAACAAAAATCGGATGAGGTATAAAATGTGTACTGCAGTAGCTTATAACAGCAACAGCCTTTATTTCGGAAGAACGCTTGATAATGATTTTTCTTATAATGAAGAAGTAACTATAACGCCCCGCAACTTTGTGTTCAGATTCAGAAACCGTGCAGAAATCAAAAATCATTTTGCAATAATAGGAATGGCATCTGTCTGCGAAAACTATCCGCTTTATTATGATGCGATGAATGAAGCAGGTCTTTGTATGGCCGGTCTGAATTTCGTAGGCAACGCAAAATACAGCGAAAGAATACACGGAAAAGAAAACATTGCACAATTTGAATTAATTCCGTGGATTTTAAGTCAATGTAAGAATATAACCGAAGCAATCAATCTGCTTGAACTAACAAATATCACAAGGGATGTATTCAGCAGTGATTTGCCCGTTGCAGAGCTTCACTGGATAATTGCTGATAAGAAAAGAGCAATAACCGTTGAATCTGTTGAAGAAGGTTTGAAAATATATAACAATCCCGTTGGGGTGCTCACAAATAATCCGCCGTTTGAGTGCCAGCTTTTTTCGCTGAATAATTATATAAATCTTTCGCCTCAAGAGCCCGAAAACAAATTTTCTGATAAAATAAATTTAAACAAATACAGCCGAGGTATGGGTGCTATAGGCTTGCCGGGCGATTTATCTTCACAATCAAGATTTATAAGAGCAGCCTTCACAAACACAAATTCAGTTAAAGGAAATAATCTGACAGAAAATATATCTCAATTTTTTCACATTATAAACACCGTTGAACAACCTATGGGAAGCTGCATACTTGGTAACGGAAGATATGAAAAAACAATATATACCTCCTGCTGCTGTGCGGAAGAAGGCATATATTGTTATACAACCTATGGCAACAGACAAATTTCTGCCATAAAACTGAATAATGAAAATATTGAAAGTGATAAACTCATTAAATACCCGTTAACTGTGGATGAACAAATCAAATATCAGAATTAAAACAAAAAAACCGCTTCAAAAGAAGCGGTTAAATTCAATATTCAAATACACCCTGAAAACTGAACAAAGGTGGGATACGAAGTATAGGAAAAAGTGGAAAGAGAAACTGAGAAATAAACATTGGTCAAGCCCTCGACCTATTAGTATTGCCAAGCTGAACGTGTCACCACGCTTACACATGCAACCTATCAACCTCATAGTCCATGAGGGGTCTTACTAGCTTACGCTATGGGATATCTTATCTTGGAGGCGGCTTCACGCTTAGATGCTTTCAGCGTTTATCCGTTCCGCACTTAGCTGCCCGGCTGTGCTACTGGCGTAACAACCGGTGCACCAGCGGTGCGTCCATCCCGGTCCTCTCGTACTAAGGACAGCTCTCCTCAAATATCCTGCGCCCACGACAGATAGGGACCGAACTGTCTCACGACGTTCTGAACCCAGCTCGCG
>CALGRR010000131.1 GCA_937880805.1 uncultured Clostridia bacterium | reverse complement strand
GGAAGAAGCGTACCAACAACATATTTCAAAACAACATAAAGCAAAAACGGCATAGTCGAAGCTATACCGTTCAAATTACAATTATCAATTATTAAGTTTTACTACAAGAGCCGCCTTGGGGTAACTTCCTTATGGAGGGTACCCCAAAGGTGGGTTTTTTTATTATCCGTTATAACTCAAATCCGTGCCGATGTATCCGACATCCTTGAATTCATCGGGGTTGTGGCGGATGATGAAATCAATATAAGATGCAACCATATGTGCAGTTAAAACATAGCCCATAGGATTCATATGACCGCCCATATAGAATTTGCTGCGGAAATCCCCGTCATAAACGGGGCCGTATTTATAAAAATCAAGCACAAAGGTGTTATCAAAATAATCGGAAAGCTCAAAGAGAATTTCTCTGTGCTTTTCGGTTTTTTCGCTTGTATGGTGGTTTTCCTTCTCATTCATCATGGTCATAAGAAAGAATTTTGCCCTCGGCTGGATTTGCTTTAAGTGCTGAATAATCTGTGCATAATATCCCGTGAAGGTTTTTGCGTTTTTGGTGTAATCCTCTTTGCAGATGTCATTGATTGAGCCGTATTCCATTCCCGCGTTGTGAATATCATTAACACCGAGTGCAATAATGTAGCATTGGCAGGCAAACTGCGGGTCCCAGAAACGCATTGAATCGGCAAAGCTTTCGCAGTATTCCCTTGCCGTCATTCCGCCTCTGGAAAAATTGAAGCATTTGCTGCCGCATATGCGGGCAAGATTCTGCCCCCACGAATATTCAAAATAATCGTGATAGCCCTTGTTTCCGTTTGCGTCAAGGCTTTCAAATTCGCCTGATGAAAGGCTGTCGCCAACAACGCCGATTCTGCGGAATATTGCGGTCATACCTCCGTTTGGTGCAAGCACCTCCAGGGGCTTTTCATCATTTGAAAAAATCATATGTTCCAAGTTCATAAGCTTACCTCATCATTTTTTATAACCATATCGCACTTGTCGGCAATATTAAAATGCTCAAAATATCTGTTTTCAAGCGGAATCCATTTTGATTTAAAAATTTCAAGAGCATCCTTACCGTTTCTTTTGAGAATTCTTTTAAGCTGTGTTTCGCTGTCAACGGTGAGAAAGATTTTTAAATCATAAGCATCCGCAAATTCGGGGCGTAAACAGTAAGCACCCTCAACAATTATGGGCTTTGAGGGGTCAACGGATTCTGTGCCGTTATAGCCGCCGGTTTTGCAGCTGAAAATCCGGTATTCAAAAATCTTCCCGCAGTTTATTCCGTTTATAACTTCATCGGCAAATCTTTCGTAATGAATATTTCCGCCCGGCAAAGCAAGCCTTTCGGCACTTCTCATTTCAGGGGGCAGAAAGAAATCGTCTGCATGAATAATCTGTGCACCGATTTCTTCGGCAATTTTTTCGGCAAGAGTGGTTTTGCCCGAAGCACAGCAGCCGTCTATCGCGATAACGGCATTGCTTTTCTGTGATATTAAATTTTTAATCGTATCTGTCATACCGAAACTGTTCACTGTTCCCTCTTACTTATTACTTAAAAAGGAGCAGCCGACCGACTGCTCCTTTGGTTTCAATTAGTCAAGCTTTGCCTTGAGATAGTTGTCATAGAAATCCTTAACACCTGCATAGAAATCGTCAACGGTGCCGTCATTCTTCATAATGTAGTCAGCCATCTTTTCGCTTTCGCTGGTGTGGAAAATTTCTTCCTCGTGAAGGTCGTTTTCGCGGAGCTTCTCGATGCTCTTGCCATCTCTCTCGGAGCCTCTTGCGAGCATTCTCTGATAACGAACCTCGTCATCGCTGATAACAACGTCAACAAGCACGAACTTATCGCCGAAAGCCTTCTTGAAAACTTCGATGTCTGAAGGAGGACGGATGCCCGAAACAAGGAAGTTAGGGCTGTCTGATTCCTTAATCTTCTTAACAATCATTTCGGGGAAGAAGGTCTGACCGTTAGCAGTCATATACTTCTTTGATGTTGCGTGAAGATTATCTCTTGTGAGCTCAAGACCGTCTTTTGCAGCAAGCTCTCTAACAACATCACCGATTGAAATCATAGGGAAACCGTAAGTTTTTGCAACATATTCAAGGAAGAAATCCTTGCCTGTGCCGTTCTTACCAACAGCAGCTAAAACCATAATAATATACCTCCAAAATTATATTACTAAAATTTTACATTATTAAATGCGGTTTGTCAACGGAATTATTTTGTGAGTTTTCTCACATCCTCTTCTTTGCCCAGAACAAGCAGATGCTCACCCTCATTAAACACGCTGTCACCCGAAATAACGGGGATAACGTGGTCGCCCTTTTTGGTGGCAAGCACAGCAAGATTATATTTAACTCTGAAATTGAGCTCTTTAACGGTTTTGCCTATCCAACGGTCCAGCATATCAATTTCAAAAATGGAATAATCAGAGCCGAGGTTGATATAATCAAAAATATGCTCGCTGCTTTCTCTGACCGCAAAGCGTTCAGCCATATTCTTTTCGGGATAAATAACGGCATCTGCACCGTTTCGCAGCAGGAATTTTTCCTGAATTTCTCTGTCTGCCTTGCTGATAACTCTTTTTGCACCGCATTCCTTGAGCAGGCTTGTTATTTCAAGGCTGTTCTGAAAGTTTTCACCCATACAGACAAAGCAGGTGTCAAACGAAGGAATATCAAAGGTTTTGAGCACCTCAATGTTTGTGCAGTCGCCGATTTTTGCACTCACAACATAGGGAAGCATCTCTTCAAGGGCTTCCTCGTTTTTATCGGCAATCATTATTTCGCAATCTGTTTTTGCAAGGCTTCGGCAAAGATGATGACCGAAATGCCCCATACCTATTATAAGAAATGATTTCATAGAATAACCTCATCCTATCGTTATTTTTTCTCGGGGATTTTTTATCGGGGGAGCTGCTTTCTTTTCCATAAGAGCAAGAGCAAACGAAACGCTGCCTACTCTGCCGCAATACATAAGAAAAGCGATTATAAATCTTGAAGCGAGGGCAAGGTCACGGGTTATGCCCGTTGTCATTCCGACCGTGCCTATTGCTGAAACAACCTCAAAGATAACGTCGGAAATATCAAACGAGGGCTGAACTGCACAAACAAGCATTATTCCGAGCAGGGCAAGGCTGAAGTTTGTGAATGCAACGGAGCTTGCCTGGTGAATGGCATCCTTTTCGAGCCTTCTGCCGAAGATTCCCTTTGACTGCCTGCGGCGTATGCCGTTGAAGGTTGAAATTGCAATAACGGAAAGTGTTGTTGTTTTCATACCGCCTGCGGTTGAACCGGGCGAGCCGCCTATAAACATAAGGAATATTGTAAGCATTTTGCTTGCGGGTGAGAGTGCGGCGGTATCAACCGTGTTGAAGCCTGCCGTTCTTGCCGTTACTGAGCTGAAGAGCGAAGTGAGCACGCTTTCAAGTGCACCCGATTCTGCGTTGGTGAAATCTCTTTCAAAAATAAAGAAAAGAATTGCACCGCCGAAGGTTAAAATTGCAGAAACAACAAGCACAAGCTTTGTGTGAAGAGAATAATACTTAATCTTGAATTTTTTGCGGTGAATTTCATCCCATACAAGAAATCCCAGACCGCCGAGTGTTATCAGTGCACAAATGGTGAGATTAACAATTATATCGTCTGAGTAGTTTACAAGTGAGGCATACGGAGCTTGAATGCCCATCAGGTCAAAGCCTGCATTGCAGAAGGCGGAAATTGCGTGAAAAACCGAATACCATATTCCCTTTGCCAAGCCGAATTGAGGAATAAACCTTGTTGCCAAAAGCAGAGCACCAGTGCCCTCAATTATTGCCGTTCCGCAAATAATTGTTTTAGTTAAACCCTTTATGCTGCCGATATTGTCGTTATTGATGCTCATAACCATCAGCTCACGCTCTTTAAGCCCCATACGCCTTTTTAAAAGCATAGAAAACCAGGTTGCGATAGTCATAAATCCGAGGCCGCCTATCTGAATGAGCGTTATTATAACCGCCTGACCGAAAAGTGTCCATTCGGTTGCAGTATCACGCACTATAAGACCCGTAACGCATGATGCAGAGGTTGCCGTGAATAATGCTTCGTTAAACGGAGCACTCTGACCGTTTTGCGAAGAAATCGGAAGCATAAGCATCAGGGTGCCGATTAATATCATTATCATATATCCGAGTGCGATGACCCGTATGCTCGAAATTTTCTTTTTCATATTGTTTACCTATTTAAAAAAGTTTTCTATATAATAACACACTTAAATAATCTTTTCAATATTTTACTTGATTTAGTTTGACGCTGTGGTAAAATACAATATAAGGATGTGACATTTATGGAAAAATATATTGATTTGCACACTCATTCTTTAAAATCCGACGGCTCAATGACTCCTGTCGAGGTGGTCAGAGAAGCCAAAAGAGCATCTCTTGCAGCTATTGCACTTTCAGACCACGACACGGTTGACGGAGTGCGTGAGGCTGTGGCAGAGGGCGAAAAAATCGGCGTTGAGGTTGTGCCCGCAATAGAGTTTTCGGTTCAGTCTGCAACGGAAACGCATATTCTCGGCTATTATATCGATATTGAAAATCCCGATTTGCTCCGTATGCTCAAAGAGGTTGTTGATTTAAGAATAGAGCGAAATTATGTTACCTGCCAAAGACTTAACGAACTTGGTTTTGATATAACCATTGAAGAGGTGCGTGCCCTTGCACCGAATAATTTTGTGGGCAGAGCACATTTTGCAAGAGTGCTTATGGATAAGGGCTACACCCAATCGGTCAAAGAGGGCTTTGATAAATATATGTCGGTGGGTAAATATGCCTATTGCGAAAAGCAAAGACTGACCGCAAGGGATGCAATAGAGCTTATAAGCAAATGCGGCGGCGTTTCGTTTCTTGCACATCCCCACCTCACAAAGCTTGATGATGAAAAGCTTTATGAATTTCTTGTTGAGCTTAAAGGATACGGCTTATGCGGTCTGGAAGGGTATTATACCGATTTCACACCCGAGATGCAGCTCAAATATCAGAAAATGGCAAAGGATTTGGGTCTGATGATTTCGGGCGGCACCGATTTTCACGCACAGATGAAACCGCATATAAGTATCGGCACGGGGCTGGGAAATATGAAAATTCCCTACAGCGTGCTTGAAAGAATAAAAGAAAAAGCAAAGAGATAAAAGAACACCGCATACCGTTCGGTATGCGGTGAAACTATATTCGGATTATTTTGTGGTTGTAGCTTTTCTTGCTTCGATTTCAGCAACCATCTGTGCCTGCTTCTTTTCTGTGATTGTGTAGAAGAACATAGGAACTGCACAGGCAAACATACTGACGATACCTGAAATGATAAGAACGTTCCAGAGTGCATCGGGGTTTGCAACCTCATAGGTTCTTGCGTTGATGCCTGCAATGCTCATTGAAAGAACGCCGATGAATGCACCTACTGCCATACCGATTTTGTTGATAAGAGTCTGCATTGCAAAGCAGATGCCTTCGCCTCTTTCGCCGGTTTTCCATTCAAGATAGTCAACAGTGTCACCAATCATAGCGTAGGTGATGATGTTGTTAACACCCTGAGGAATGCCGAGAAGAACAAGTCCGATAGCACAAACTGCCATCTTCCAGGGAGCATCATATCCTACAAAATACATAACAGCCATTACAAGACCGCCGAAAAGGTGAACAACGATATATGACCATTTCTTTGTGAATTTCTTTGACATCCAGGGAACAAGGATTGATGCAACAAGGCCGCCGGGAACAACGAGAAGAGTGATTATGCCGTAAAGACCTTCATTGTGAAGAATGTATTTTGCGAAATAAAGACCTCCCGTGTAAGAATAAACCATTCTTGCACCGCCGAGAACACCTGAAAGAACAATGAGAAGAAGCTCTTTGTTCTTGAAGAGGAGCTTGAGGTTATGGCCGAATGAGGGGGGATTTTCGTCTGAAGTGAAGCGTTCTGTGGTGTTTTTGAAGCCGTAGAAGAACATAGGAATTGCAGCGGCAACAAGAATAATTGCAGCGATAAAGTAGGTCCATTTGAGTGTTTCTGCGTTTGAGATTTCCAGTCCTTCCTTAACGGTGCCAACAAAGGTCTGAATTGCGGCTTCTGTGTCAATGCCCTGGTTTGCAACCATATTTGCTATAGCATCTGCTTTATCTGCGGCAATGAGAGCCTTGTCGGCTGCTGTGTTGGCATACTTGAATTTTTCGGTAAGTGCACCCGTAATCATAGGAAGGAAAACGGTAACAATACCTGCACCTACCGTGCAGAACATACGGGCAACGGTAAGGATGTTGCCTCTTGTTACGGTGTTGTTGGTAAGGCAGGTTGAAAGACCCCAGTAGGGAACGTCTGCTACTGTGTAAACAACACTCCAGACAATATAGATAACCGCAATCGTAGTGAATGCTATTGTTGTTTGTGTTCCGTTATAAACTGCTTCAGCACTGAAAACGGGAAGGAAGCAGAGAATGGTCATAATACCGATGGGAAATGCCATCCATTTGAGATAGGGGCGGCATTTGCCCCACTTTGTGCGGGTTTTGTCAACAATGCTGCCCATAATGGGATCGTTAAAAGCATCAAAAATTCTTGCGGCAAGCATAAGAATTGCAACTGCAACAGCACCGCTTACGCCGCCAACCATAACGCCGTCTGCACCGAAAAGAAGTGCATCGGTCATAAATACGGTTATGTAGGAGCCGATAATGGTGCAGATAAAGTTCTGACCGAAGCCGGCAATACTGTAGGCGATAGCCTCTTTAGGCTGCACGCCTTTGCCCGGAGTTGTTCCGAACAGCTTGTGTAAAAAGTTCATTGTTTTTGGTCCTTTCATTTTTATTTTAAGTTTTATTCTGAACTAAATCAACGATTTATAAAAATCCAATGCCTTGAAGCGTTTACCCGTCTGAGCAAGAAGAAATCTTTCGCTCACGGCGGCAAAGCGTTTTTCATCGGCGGAAGGAAGAGAAAAGGAATAAATTCTTTCAACGGGATTGGCACACACATAACGCATAGCGGTGAGCACGGTGGCGTTTATTTTCTCGCCGCCCTTGCCACTGCCTTTGCAGAAAATGCAGCCCTCCTGAACATTGAAATAAATCTCGCCCGTCGGCTCGCAGCCGCAATGCGGGCAAACCGTTAAATCGGGCATAAAGCCTGAAAGAGCCATAAATTTAAGCTCCGTTACGGCTTTAAGAAAATCGGGAGTTCTTCTCTGTGTTTCAAGAAAATGCAGAGAATTGAGTATAACCCGAAGAAAATCGCCTGCGGGCTCCATTTCGGGAACAAGCTCTGCTGCCAGAGCACAAAAATACTGTGCAAGTGAAAGCCTTTCAATATCGCTCCGCAATCCGAAAAAAACTTCCTTGCTCACAGCGTCGTCTATTATGTAGCTGTCCCTGCCTTTGTAGATTGAGAAATCCGCATAGCAAAGGGACTGGGTTGCACCGTGGATTTTGCTGCCCAATTTTTTTGCTCTGTTGGCAAACGCACGAAGCACACCGTATTCTGATGTCAGCAGGGTAACGAGGCGGTCACTTTCGCCCGTGTCTGCCACTCTGAGAACCAGAGCGTCGGTATTCATTCTCATTGCTTTTTGCCTCCGCAGAGCCGCTGCCCGTGCAGTTTCTGAATTCAAGATAATCGGCAACGGAGCCGGTTTTTGAAAACTTCTGCCACGCAGCTTCTTTATCTGTAAACATCAAACATCATCCTCTCATTTATAACTTAACCCGAAATCGGGAGGTTATAAACTGAGGAGAAAGTTAAATTAATCCAATCCGAAATTATGGATAAGACCTTCTCTGTTTCGCCAGCCTTCCTTAACCTTAACCCAGCATTGAAGGTTGATTTTGCATTGGAAAAAGTTTTCCATATCCGTTCTTGCACGGGTGGATATTTTTTTGAGCATATCGCCTTTTTTGCCGATTATGATGCCCTTGTGGCTTTCTCTTTCACAGTATATGGTGGCCTCAACATCCATTATGCCGCCCGTGGGTCTTTCACGCATTTTTTCAATGCTGACCGCAACGCCGTGAGGCACTTCCTTATCAAGAAGAAGAAGCATTTTTTCACGGATTATTTCGCCTGCAAGCACTCTTTCGGGCTGGTCGGTGAGTGTGTCATCGGGGAAGAAATGAACCGATTCATAAGCAAGCTTTTCGAGCTCACCGAGAAGCAAATCAATGTTTTCTTCTTTGAGAGCACTTACGGGCACAACAGCCTCAAAATCAAATTCGGATGTGAATTTGAGGATTTTTTCCATAAGCAGTTCTTTCTGCTTAACGGTATCAATTTTGTTTATTGCCAGCACAACGGGAGCTTTTTCTGCTTTGAGGCGTTTGAGAAGTTCAAGCTCCGTTTCTCTTATGTCGCCCTCGGGCTCGGTTACGAAAAGAGCAGCATCAATGCCGCTTATGCCTTCGCCAACCGCCTTTATCATTTTTTCGCCCAGCTTTGTTTTGGGGCGGTGATAGCCGGGAGTGTCGGTGAAAACAAGCTGCGTTTCGCCCTTGGTGAGCACACCCATAATTTTTGTTCTTGTAGTCTGGGGCTTTTGCGTAACGATTGCAACTTTCTGACCGAGCATACGGTTAAGAAGAGAGGATTTGCCAACATTGGGGCAGCCTACTATTGCAACAAATGCGGTCTTACTCATTTATTTCTCCTTTTTGAATAATCCGATAATTTTTTTCGGCCCTGCAAAAACAAAGGTGAAGCTTGCCGCAAGGCTTATAATCAATGCCGCAAAAACGGCAGGGTTTTGTTTGTAATATTCAAACAGCGAGGAAAATGCAGCAGGCTGATAAAGAATTGCTATTCCGACAATCACCGAGGCGATTGCACTTATCAGCACGGCACCTGCCGCCGCATCCTTGGATGCCTTCGCAAGCGGATTTTCTTGCATTGTTCCAAGGTCAACTGCTTTCTCAACTGCGGTGTTGACCGCTTCGAGCGACATAACAACTCCGCAAACCGCAACAAGAATTGCAAGCTGTGTTTCGGTAACTTCAAAGAAATCAAAAAAAGAAAGAAATCCGAACATATAAACCGTAAAACACAGATGTATTCTCATATTGCGTTCATTGGCTATGCAGTATGTAATTCCTCTTATTGCATAAACAAAGCTTTTCAGCAGATTTTTCATAAAACTTCATCGTCCATATAATAGCTTGAATTTCTTTTGAGCCCGAGCTTTGTGAGCACGGTTTCTTCCTTTTCACGCATTCTGACGCTTTCCATTCCGCCGTTAACGTGGTCGTATCCGAGAAGATGGAGCATTGAATGAACGGTAAGGAAGCCTATTTCACGCTGAAGGGAATGACCGTAGCGGTCCGCCTGGTCAATGGCGTGAGGCACGGAAATAACAATATCGCCGAGCACCTTTGCACCCGTGCTGTTGTTAACATCATAAACTCCGTTTTCACCCAAGGGGAATGAAAGAACATCGGTTGACCTGTCGATATTGCGGAATTCCTTGTTGAGCTTTCTTATTTCTTCATCGTCAACAAAGGTAACGCTTATTTCGGCGGCTTCGTTGAATTCCTCCATTTCAAGCACGGCTTTGCAGCAACGGCGCACAAGCATACTTGTGCCGGTAGGAACTTTAACTTCATTTTTGGAAATAACAACATTTACTTTTCCTGCCATTTTCTGTTTCGCTCCTCATCAATTTTCTCGTATGCCTTTATGATATCCTGCACAAGTCTGTGGCGGACAACGTCTTTTTCGCTGAATCTGACCGTGCCTATATCTTCAATATTTTTAAGAATTCTCATTGCTTCTTTAAGACCTGATTTTTTGCCGTCGGGCAGGTCAATCTGCGTAACGTCACCCGTTACAACCATTTTTGAATTGAAGCCGAGACGGGTGAGAAACATTTTCATCTGCTCGCCCGTTGTGTTCTGTGCTTCATCAAGAATTATGAAGCTGTCGTCAAGAGTTCTGCCTCGCATATATGCAAGCGGAGCAACCTCGATATCGCCTCTTTCCTGATGCTTCTGAAAGTTTTCTGCTCCGAGCATATCGAAAAGAGCATCATAGAGGGGTCGCAGATAAGGGTCAACCTTCTGCTGAAGGTCACCCGGCAAAAATCCGAGCTTTTCGCCCGCTTCAACTGCGGGGCGGGTGAGTATAATTCTGTTTATCTCTTTTGCTCTGAAGGCGGTAACAGCCATTGCAACGGCAAGATAGGTTTTGCCCGTACCTGCGGGGCCTACGCCGAGGGTGATGGTGTTTTTTCTGATTGTTTCGATATATTTTTTCTGACCGAGCGTTTTGGGCTTTACGGGCTTGCCTTTTGAGGTTATGCAGACGCAGTCCGCCGCCATATGCTCAAGCTTATCTTCATTGCCCTCATTAACAAGCGACAAAACATAACGCACATTCTGGTCGCTCAGGCTTTCACCTCTGTTGATGAGAGTTAAAAGACCGTTGATTGCACGAACGCCCTTCTGAACATTTTCAGCCTCGCCCGTAACTTTAAGCTCCGAGCCTCTGCTGATAACCGCCACCGAAAATTCCTTTTCGATAAGCTTTATATTTTCATCAAAGCTGCCGAACAGGCTCACCGCCTGCTCCATTCTGTCAACATTAATTATCTGTTCAAACATAAAAACGCCTCCGAGGCTTATTAACTGTATTAGTATAACACAGAAAAATAAAAATGTCACTATAAAATAAACATAATATTATAAAAATATGTAAAAAAAGCACACAGCCGAGGCTGTGTGCTTTGCGTATCAAACTCTGATAATGGGGCTTTTGAGAATTCCTATATCACGCAGAACATATTCATAGCTCCATTTGCTGCCGTATTCACGCCACGCAGACGGACCGTGCCACGAATAATTATCATCTCTCAGATGAACGGCACCGAAAGCGTTATAGCGGTTGCCGAAGAGAGTGATGTCAATATTGTGCTTACCCTCTTCAAGACCGTCAACAAGAAGCTCATAGGGCGGATAAACTATTCTGCCCTTTCTTTCGCCGTCAACATCAATACCGATGAGTGTTCCTTTATAAGCCGTTGCTTCAACGAGAAGAGAATTCTTTGTTTCGGCTTCGATATGATATGTTATGTTTCCGCCGTAGAAGGGAAGACCCTGATTGAGAATTGAACCGAAGGAAAGCTTTTCGGGAAGTGCGGTGATTTTTGAGCTTCTGCCCGTAACCTTAACGCCGAAATTGCCGAGAATATAGCACCATTCGGTGTTTGTGCTTTCACCCAGAGGCAGAGTAACGGTAAGAATATTTTCACCCTTGGTGATTTCGGGAAGAGCAACGGTTTTTATATCCTTATCGGTATACCAGCCCGTAACGGTGTTTGCAACCTTTTGACCGTTAAAGGTGATTTCTGCCTTTTCTGCATCTTCAAGAGCAAGCTCCGCACCCGAATATTCAATTTCGCTGTTGATTGTGAATTTAAGGGTTATGTTGTGCTTGATGATTTCTTCGTCAAGCACCCAGGGCTGTGCAACATTGCCGCCTCTTTCTTTTATGCCGATGATTTTGCGGCAAACATTATCAAGACGGAGAATTTCTTCCTCGGGCATAAATTCGCCGCCGTCAACGGCAAACTCTGCCATATCAAGAAGAAGCACGTTTCTTTCGGAAAGCGAATAGGGCACAAACTTGGGAACGGAAATTTTGTTTTCGGGCTGTGCGGCACCGCATTCTTTGATTTCGGCTTCACGCTTGCCTTCAACGAGCTTGAGAAGTAAGCTGTCGTAATCGTAAAGTGTTTTTGCAATAACGGTGTTTCCGTTAATGTATTTGCAGGGGATTTCGTAAATATCGCCGTTTTCGGTATCATAAACATAAGGCGCGAATTCGCCCTTAACGGTGATTACCAGATCGTCATCATTAACAACAAATTTGTGATAAGGCTCGCAGCAGCGGCTGATGAATAGCCAGCGGCAGTTGCCGTCTTTGCGGTACTGATAAATGAATTTATCGGAAAGTCTGCCGTTTTCAAGGCGGAGAGTAATTTCTCTGTTATCCTCAAGAGCCGAAAGAATATTCTCTCTGCCGTAGGGAATAACCTTTGAATTATCATAAAGAGCCTTGCCTCTTGCGGAGGGGATGCCGTTTTCGAGTGAGGGTGCACTTCCTATAAAGAGGAGCTTGCCGCCCGCTTCACGGAATTTTTCAAGGCGTTCAAGAGTTGTTGAACGAAGTGTTTCGCAATCGGGAACAATGATTGCATCATATTCCATTTCGCCAACCTTAAGGGGAGCACCTGCGTTTTCGCAGAGTGAAGGCAGAAGAGATTCGCTTATGAAGTTGAAATCTATGCTGCCCTTGAGAAGTATATCGGTAAGACCGAGGAATCTTTCATCCATACTTTCTCTTCTGAGGGCGGTTTTATCGTTGGGACCCCAATGGAGCCAATAGCTTTCAACGGGATGAATAACGCCAACTTTAACAACGGGCTTGCCTCTTGTTAATGCGGTGTTAACTCTTGCAAAGTGGTTTTCAAGGTGTGAAAATTCCTTGTACCAGGGTGACTGATAATGGATTGAAGCGGGGTAATCTCGCTTTGCTTCGCCGCCCATTGCATACCACGAAAGGTGGGGCACTCTGATTGTTACGCCGAGGCACGCCTGCCAGTCGCCGTGGAGCTTATAGCCTCTGAAATCATAATCCCAGCCCGTAACGCCGTAAAGCTCTGAAAGCATACCTTCTCTGCCAAACTGGTGAACGGCGGACTGTGCCTGCTTTGCGGTTGTGAATTCAAAGCTTGCACAAAGCATATCAATACCGGGCAGGTCAAAGCCTCTGTAGGAACGCATTGCTTCGCCGAGTGCGGCGGTCTGGCTTCTGAGTGTGGGTTCCTCCATCATATGACCTGTGAGGGCAATTCCGTTCTTTCTGCACCAGCTTCCGCAGGTGTCGGCAAAAGCCTGAGCAAAACGCTCGGAAATATGGTCGTGATAATGATAGCGTGTTGTTGATACCTTGCCGTCGGGAAGCTCCCAGAAAATTTCGGGAAGAGAAGCGATAATATCCTCGCCGTACTGTGCTTTATATGTATCGGCAAAATCGTCTGTCCACGGCATTGCAATGTCGTCGGTATCGGTTGAATTGTTAAGAACCTGCTTTCTGGTGAACTGCGGTTCATCGGTGAAAATTGCGGGAACGGTTTCACCGAATTCGTCGCCTGCGGTTTCTTTGTATTTTTCGTGAGTAACCTCAACAAAGCGTTCAACCGCCTTGGGATTGAGGGTGTCGAGATATGTCTGATTGTTATACCACGGCGAGGGTGCGTGAATTTTAACATAGGCATACCATTTTGTGCCCTCTGCCTCATCGTTTTCGCCTATGGTCTTATAGCTTTTGAGGAAGCCGTTCTCATCAAGAACAATATCGTAGCAGGTGATAAGCCAGCCCTTGCCGTCTCTGCCGCCCTCTGCACGGGAATCAACGATTGTTGCGTCAGTTTCCTCGTTATCGCAGGGCACGGTTGTGAGAAGAAGGCAGCGTGCTCTGTATTCCTCGTCTTTTGTAACAAGACCGCCTGCCGCACCTGAGGGCCATCTGTCCTCATCATAAAGCCAGGCAAGCATTTCTTCATCCTTTGCTTTGTCAACGCAATCTCTCACAAGACCCATAAAATCCTTTGAAAGATATTTGGTTGACATACCGGTGCGAACATGCATATGAAAGCCGCCAAGACCCATTTCTTTGAAAATTTCAATCTGATTTTTAAGCTCTTCGCTTGTTAAATCGCTGTTCCATGCCCAGAAGGGAGTGCCTCTGTATTCGCAGGTGGGATTTTTGAAAAGCTCATCGGAAAGGGCAGGGGACGAATTTTTCTTATAAAGCATATTTTTGCCTCCTTTTATTTTTCAGGATGTTTATATTGCGGCTTATCCTCGCTGGGAGTGTTCCAATTTATGAAATTGTTGCGTTTTGCGTGATACCATTCCATTTCAAACATCTTTGCACTTTCGTCAACGGGCACATAGAGCTGACCGTTGTTGAAATATGCGGGGGCACTCATTTCAACCGTGCCCAGATCGGTTTTTGCAAGCTTGCTGCCCTCGGTGAAAAGAGCGTGGTGCCCGTATGCTTCAACATAGAGCGTTTCGGCTTCTTTGATTACCCTGCCGCCGATGAACTGAATAACAACGCCGAAGGGTGCAAACCACTTGCCGCCGTTATTCTCTGCATAAAGCTCTCTTGAACAAAGCTCAAGCATCTGACCCTTGAACGCCATTTTTGTCCAGTCATAGGTGGGGGCAAGAGAATGCGGAAGAATAAGGTCTTTATCCTTGTCGATTGTCATAATATCTATTATTCTTCCGTCTTTCATATATGATGTTGCGGTGAGAACATTGCCCTTGATATGAACAAGAGTGTAGCCGCCCATACGCTCCTCCTGCGGGAAGAAGGCATCGTGCCATATCTTGCGGCTGTTTGAATGATAAATATTGCCGCCGCCGTTGGGTGTTATGTAGTTGATTGTGCCCTGCGAGGGCTTATCAAACATTTCATCACCCTTCATCGGATATGTTCTTGCAAAGGAATGCTCGTGACCCGCAAAAAGAATATCGAGTCTGCCGTCTTCGATGGGCTTGCGAAGCCACGGATAAGCGTCGTTATTCTGTCCTTCAGGCATAACGGGATAAATGGGGAAATGGTATGCACCGAGCTTCCAGGTTTTATCGCTGCTCTGAAGGTCATTATATGCCCAATCCTCAACTTTTTGAGGAGCGTTTATGCCGAGCACAAGAAAATGAGTGTTGCCGTAATCAAACGAATAGTTTTCGCCCGTATATCCCTCGGGTCCGTTTCCGGGATAAATCGGACCGAACTGAAAATCAAAGAAATCAGCGTGCTCAAGATAGAATTTGCCCGTAGGCTCGGGGAAATAGGTGATATAGCCTCGGTTATCGTGGTTGCCTGTTGACATCATATAGGGCATACTCTCGATAATTCCTTTAAGACCCTCAAACATTCCGTTCCATTGCAGCTCGTTCTGACCGTTATCGCAGTTATCGCCCGCAGTAAAGATAAATTTGCATTCGGGGTGTCTTTCAAGTGCGGTTTTCAGCATATCGCCAACCATACTGTAATCGGGCAGCTGAGTGGGTGTGCCCTTCTGATGGTCGGCAATGATAATGAAGCTGAATTCATCAACATTTTCCGCTTCGGTTTCAAAGCAGAATTCTTCGCTGCGGTGCTCTGCGTTTCCGACGGTGTAAAAATATTTTGTGCCTGCTTCAAGACCCTGCATTTTTGCCCAAAAATAGCGGCTTATATCAATATCCGTTTCTTTTTCGGCGGAAGATGCAGCCGATTTTTTCCATTCGGTTTCGCTCTCGGCACGGTAAAGAACATAGCCTTCGGTTATATCGGTGCAGGTTCTCCAGCCAACAGCCATTTCGGTTTTTGCATCGCCGCAGAAGGCAAGCATTATGTGGTCGGGCGAAACGGTTGAGCCCCTTTCGGGCTTATAAAAATTTCCGTTTTTATCAATCATAAAAGTGTTTCTCCAATTCTTGAATACTTGATTTTATTTTATTATCGCGATAAGGTTTTGTCAATGAAATAATGGTAAAAAAATACGGCTATTGATTTTCGAATGAAAAAGAGATATAATGTAAACTGCAAAAATATTTACAGGGGGCAAAATGATGAAATATATAAAGAAAGGTTTAAGCATATTGCTTTCGGCAATGATGGTTTTTTCGTTTGCCGCAGTTTGTATGACCGCTTCGGCAGCTTCCGGTTACATAACATACAAAGTGCCCGAGGACTGCGATTTTGCGGTTGTTGATTCCTGCTCGGCTCTTGCAAAAGGAAAAATTGAAATTGCCTCAACATATAACGGCTATCCCGTTACCGAAATCGGTAATGAAGTTTTCAAGGATTTAAAAACAATAACCGAGGTTGTTATTCCCTCAAGCGTAACAAAGGTTGGCAACAGTGCTTTTTCGGGATGCTCGGGGCTTGAAAAAATTGTGTTTGAGGGCAGCGAATGCTATTTCGGCACACACATTTTTTCTTCCTGCATAAAGCTCAGCGAAATAACCCTGCCTTCGGCACTCAAAGAAATACCCAAGAATACTTTTTATGATTGCAAGGCTCTTGCAGAAATCGATATTCCTTCAACCGTAACCAAAATCGGCGAAATGGCATTTGCAACCTGCACGGCTCTCAAAGATTTTGAAATTCCCGCATCGGTAACATCAATCGGCGTCAATGCGTTTATCCGCTGCAATTCCGTTGAAAATTATAAGGTTGCAAGCGGCAACACCGCATATAAGAGCGTTGACGGCGTGCTCTATGATGCAAAGGGCGAAACCCTCGTTCAGTATCCCATCGGCAGCAAAGCGGAAAATGTAACGGTTATAAACGGCACAAAAAAGATTGCCGACGGTGCTTTTGCAGATAACGGTAACGTGAAATCCGTATCACTCCCTGCAAGCCTTGAAACCATTGATGCATATGCGTTTCAATACTGCGAAAACCTTGACGGAGTTGTGCTTCCCGCAGGCATAAAAACTCTCGGAGCAGATGCTTTCGGTCATTGCAAATCGCTCAGATCAATAAAAATCCCCGCATCGCTCACCAAATATGAATATGCATTCTATATGTCGGGGCTTGAAAGCGTTGTTATTGAAAACGGTGCAACAGAGATTTCAAGAAATGCTTTTGAAAAGTGCACTTCGCTCACTTCGGTAACTTTTCCCGAAACCCTTAAAACAATCGGAATAGCGGCATTTATTGACTGCACGGCTCTTAAAAACATTGAAATTCCTTCATCCGTAACATCAATAGGCAAAAAAGCTTTCGGCAACATAGAAAATCTCACCATAACCGGAGTGAAGGGCTCTGCGGCAGAAGCATATGCAAACGAGAATTCAATCACCTTCGCTTCAACCGAAAAGCTTACCGGCATTGAAATAACAAAGCTTCCCTCAAAGCTGGAGTATAATTATAAAGACAGCGTTGACACAAGCGGAATGGTTGTTGTTGCAAAATATTCCGACGGCACAGAGAAAGAAATCAAAGATTATAAGGTATCTCCCGCAACCTTCACTAAAACGGGCAGCCACACCGTAACGGTCAGCTACGAGGGATTTACCGACAGCTTCGGCGTAAGCGTTTCCTATTCATTCATTCAGATTATTATTCTTATTTTCCTTCTCGGCTTCCTCTGGTATTAATAAAATACGGCTCCGGCATCAACCGGAGCTTTTTTAAAAGGGTGATAAAAATGATTTATGCAAATCACGCTCACGTTTTTCCGAAAGAATTAAAAGAAAGCGGCACAATCGATAAGCTGCTCGGATTTCTTGATGAATGCGGCATAGACAGAGCAGTTGCATTTGCTCCGTTTCCCGACAGATTCAAGGATGCGGGCATAACCGAAAGCCCCAATGAATGGCTGGCAAGAGAAATAAAGAATCAGGACAGACTTGACGGTTTCGGCACAATAGATTTTGAAAAAAAGAACCTTAAAGAACAGGTGGAAAAGATTTATCAGCTCGGTCTGAAGGGCATAAAGCTCCACCCGCCTTATCAGGAATTTGTTATTGACGGACCCGAAGCCTTTGAGGTTTATGATAAAGCACAGGAGCTCGGACTTTTTATTTCTTTTCATTCGGGTATGCATTGGCACAGACTCAGGGATAACAGAGTTATTCTTTTTGATGAGGTTGCGTGGAATTTTCCGAGGCTTAAATTCAGTATGGAGCATATAGGCGGCTATCATTTCTTCAAAGAGGCTCTTGCCGTTATGTGCAACAATTCGAGAAGAGAAGAGGATTGCGTTTTTGCAGGCTGGACAAGCATCGGAAACCGCAAGGGTAAAGGCGATGAATGGTATATAACCGATGAGGAACTTGAAATTGTTATTCATCAGACGGGTGAAGACAGAAGCATCTTCGGCATTGATTTTCCGTTTTCAAAGCCCGAACATATAATTGCCGATATTCAGAGGATTAAGAGCCTTGATATTTCGGAAGAATGCAAAGAAAAAATTCTCGGCAAAACATTGGATAAAGTTTTAAATAACAGATAAAAGGCAAAAGGCTGTATCTTTCGATACAGCCTTTTGACAATATGGAGGGTTTGAAGCGGCAAAGAAAAATCTTCACCGAGGTAATTATCTTTTTATTTTCGGTTAATCAGCTTTGCACGGATGCCTCTTGTTGATTTCACAAGCTTCTGTGCGGCATTTACTGCCACATAACCGAGCTTGTTTATGATAAGGTCGGCTTCGCCCATAAGCTCCATATAATCGTTGCAGAAGCCTTTTTTGAATTTGAAAATGCCGTGAAGAGGGTTGTTTTCATCGGGGTATCCGCCTCGGAAATCATACCAGCGGCAGCCTCTTTCAATAGCCCATCTTATCATTTCCCACTGAACAAGGTAGTTGGGCATAACATTTCTGTATTCGTTGGAGCTTGCACCGTAAACATACCATTCTTTATCGCCGCAGATAACATTGAGTGCACCTGCGATGGTTTTGCCGTCATAATAGGCAAGATAAATTCTTGCATCATCGCCGAAGGCTTCCATTATGCGTTTGAAATATGAGGTGTCACGGGTTGCAAAATTATCTCTCTCACCCGTAACGAGCATAAGGTCGTGAAATTCTTCGCAGGCTTCAATGCCTTTAATCTCAACGGTTACGCCCTTTCTTGCGGCAAGTCGTGCGTTGTAGCGGGTTTTGGGATGGAATGAAGCCATAACCTCTTCTTCTGTTTTGTTTTCAACATACAGGCGGAAAATGTAGCGTGCCTGAATGGTGTCAAAGCCTGCCGAATGCTCCTTGAAGGTGAAGCCGAGTGACTTGAGAAGGTCAATGTATCCGCTGTTTGAAGCAAGAGTATCGGTGTCAATTTTAAGGGTATATGCCTTGTTTTTTATGCCGTATTCCCTTGCGGCGGTAAGCAGGGCGGTAACGGTTTCTTTATCGTCGAGGTCGCAGACGGGGCCTCGGGGTGCATACATCATTTTGAACGGTGTCATAGGAATCTGACGGAGCAAAACGGCACAAACACCCTTTATTTTTCCGTTACTGTCACGGCTTATAAATCCGCACCATTCCCATTCTTTTTTTACTTTTCCCCAAGCGGAGGTCTGCATCATATGTCCCTTCGGGTGCGAGCGTACGAATGCGTCAAATTCCTGTGCATTTTCTATTCTTACTGTTTCCATAGCGGCTCCTTTCGCTGTTTCAACTTCGGTTATTTTTAAGTTCATTTGCTCTTGCAAGCAAAGCGGTTTTCGTGTTTTCGGTTTTTTCTTCAAGCACTTCATCAAAGAGAGTATTTAATATTCTGCCCATTTCGGGCGAGGGCGGAATTCCTGCTTTTTCAAGGTCCTTGCCGTTTATTGCAAGGTCGCTGATTTTAAGGCAGGAGTTTTCTTTTTGAATTTCGTTCAGAATTTTCAGTCCCGTTTCGTTTGCAGCAAGACCTTCCTGAAGAAACTTCGGGTTTTGTGCCGAAATATCGGCTTTTCTTATTTCAAACAGCTCGGCTGCGGTATCAAATCCGAGCCTTACGATATATTTTTTATAGGTTTTTTTGCTTATTTTATCGGGCAGAAAATCGTGGTACTCAACAAGATTTCCAATCGTGTCACGCAATTTATTTGAAACTTTAAGCCTTGTAAGCACATTGAATGCAATTTCGCGGCTCTTTTTTGCGTGAGAATAAAAATGGTCTGTTCCGTTTTCATCCGTTGTTTTAACGTGGGGTTTTCCGCTGTCGTGAAAAAGCATCGCAAGCCGCAGGTGAGGCTCATTTTTTATATCGGAAACCGCTTCAACCGTGTGCTCCCAAACATCAAAAATATGCCGTTCGTGGTTTTGCGTGCAGCCCTTCATCGGCTCAAGTTCAGGCAAAATAAAGAAAATCACTTCGCTGTAATCAAGCAATATTCTTTTTGCATCCTTGCCGCAGAGAAGCTTTGATAATTCAACAAAAATCCGTTCAACCGAGATATTGGCAAGCAAGCGGTAGCTTCTGCGTATGCTTTCGGCTGTTTTGCTTTCAATTTCAAATCCGAGCACCGATGAAAAACGCAGTGCACGCAGAATACGCAGAGCATCCTCGCCGAATCGCTTATCGGGCTCGCCAACGCAACGGATAATCTTTTTCTCAATGTCGCCGCATCCTCCGAAGGGGTCGGTTATTCCGCTATGTGGCGAATAAGCTATTGCATTAACTGTAAAATCTCTTCGTGAAAGGTCATTTTCTATCAAATCGGTAAATTCAACGCTGTCGGGGTGGCGGTTATCCGAATAGGTGCTTTCAATTCTGTAGGTGGTTATTTCGAGGCTTGCAGAGTCGATGATAACCGTTACCGTGCCGTGTTTTATTCCCGTTTCAATAACACGGAAATCTTTGAATGCGGCGGCAGTTTGCCCGGGCAGGGCACTTGTTGCAATATCCCAATCGTTAGCATCAACGCCCATTATTGCATCACGCACAGCACCGCCGACAACGTGGGCGGAATGTCCGTTTTGCCGCAGAATTTCAATAGCTCTATTGACTTGTTCGGGAATTTTTATTACCATATTGTTATTCACCTTACAGGAGGTTTATATGAATATTCAGATTTTCGGCACAAACAAGTGCTTCGATACCAAGAAAGCTCAGCGTTATTTCAAAGAAAGAAATATAAAATTTCAGTTTATTGACCTTGCACAGAAGAATTTCAGCAAGGGCGAATATAACAGCGTCAAGGCTGCCGTTGGCTCAATGGAAGCGTTGATAAACGAAAAATCAAAGGCTTATGAAAAGCATTTTATCAAATATCTTGCAAGCAAAGAGGCTGTTGAAGAAAAGCTTCTTGAGCACGGCGAGCTTTTTAAAACCCCCATTGTCAGAAACGGAAAGCAGGCAACCGTCGGCTACTGCCCCGAAATCTGGAAAACCTGGGAATAATCAATAAGCCTCAAACTTTGAAATTGTTGCAAAGCATCTTGCTTTTTCAATAACAAGCTTGAAATAACGAACTCTGATTTCATCAAAGCGGCAGATTCGTTTATAGCCTATAACGGTTTCGGCGGCAAGCTTTTTCCATTTGCCGTCAAGCATTGCATAGAGCTTGAATTTTTCAATCTGCTGCCCCGTTCTTATGTGCTCACCGAGAACGATTTTATCTATGTCATATTCATCGCCGAGGTCAAGAATAAGCTCTGCACCCTCGGGATTATCGCCCGAATGCCAGTATTCCTCGGGGTCGGCACTCAATGCCATCTGACCCGTATGCTTTTCATCGAGGTGACGGTTATCGGTTATGATTGAGCCTTCGGCAAGATTTTCGTTGAAATCAATTTCAAGCTGTGCACCCATTGAAAGCAGGGTTTCAATATCCTTTTCGTGTATTTTTCCCTCCGGAGTGGGCGGAATATTCAGAAGGAAGCAGGCATTTGCACCAACCGAGTTATAATAGATTTCCATAAGCTTTGAGAGAGGCTTAACTGTGTAATCATCATTTTTATGGTAGAACCAGCCTTTTCTGATGGAGGTGTCAACCTCTGCGGGATACCATATAAGCTTATTGCATTTTTTGATTTGCTTCCTGCTGCCAAGGTCAAGGGCAGTGGGATTTATTTTTTTGGGAGGCTTGCTTGCATCCTTCTGGCTCTGTGCGGCGATAAGCTCGCTGTTTGAATGCCAATAGGGCACAACGCTCCATTCGCTCTTTCTGCAAACTCCCGCCTCATTACCGCACCAGCGAACGTCGGGTCCGCTTATGTTTATGGTTGCGTTGGGCTGCAGTTCACGGATGAGCTTGTAGTAGCCTTCCCAGTCATATTCCTGCTTTCTGCCGTTTTTGCCTTCGCCGCAGGCACCGTCAAACCATACGCAGAAAAGCTCGCCGTATGCCGTGAGAATCTCACGGAGCTGATTTTTGAAAAATCTGTTGTAGGCTTCACCCGTGCCATAGGTGGGCTCGTGTCTGTCCCAGGGTGAAATATATATTCCGAATTTCAGACCGAATTCCTTGCACGCTGCCGCACATTCGGCAACAACATCGCCCTTGCCGTCTTTCCAGCGGCTTGAACGCACGCAATGGTCTGTGTAGGCACTCGGCCAGAGGCAGAAGCCGTCGTGATGCTTTGCGGTGAGAATCATACCTTTCATACCCGAAAGCTTGCAGAGCTTTGCCCATTGGCGGCAGTCAAGATTTTCCGGGTTGAAAAGCTCGGGATCTTCATTTCCGTTGCCCCATTCCGAATCGGTGAATGTGTTCATACCGAAGTGAATAAATGAATAAAATTCGGTTTCCTGCCATTTAATCTGACGTTCACTCGGAACAACAGAGGCGGCATATTTAACATAATCGGGATACTTAGCCATATCTATATTCCTTTCAGATTCATATTTTCAAGAGTTCTGTTCCAG
Organism: uncultured Clostridia bacterium; assembly: GCA_937880805.1. GTDB lineage: Bacteria > Bacillota > Clostridia > Oscillospirales > Acutalibacteraceae > CAG-177. The sequence goes on along the minus strand of CALGRR010000131.1, from coordinate 85,057 downwards.
AAATCATCGCTGATTTCGTGTTTTGCAGCGTTGCCGATAAGCGTTAAAAGTGAGGGACACTCAAAAACATATTTAAACATTTCAGGCGGGAGCATTCCTCTGTCCGCATAAGCAAGAAGGCGGAATTTTTCGGCATCGGCGGCGGATAAACCGAGCTTTGCAATGAGCTTTTGCAAATCGGAATCGTCGGGAGGGGAGTTGTTTTTGCCTTTTTCGATGTTGCTTATATATTGTGCGGTCTTGCCGAGTTCAATGCTTAAATCAAGCTGCGAAAGATCAGCATCTTCACGGGCTTGCTTGAGCATAACACCGAATGCCGAGGGGGCATACATAAAACTCCTCCTTTCCGATTTTTTTGAAAAAACATATTAATGAATGCTCAGACTGTTTATTACACAAATAAAAATTAATATTCGCATACAGCCTGTTAATCAAAGTATTGTTTGATGCACAAGCTATTTATTACATAAATAAACAAATTTATTTATTGTACAAATACACATAATGAGAATAGCATAAAACGGATGGGTTGTCAAGGGGTGAGGCTTGGAGTGTGGAGTTGATGCTCGAGCCAATTTTAAAATGATTTCTTTACAAATTAACCTATCTGTGATAATATGTAATAAATTAACAGATAAAGGGGATTTAAATTATGTTGGTAACTTGCAAGGAGTGCGGGAAACAGATAAGCGATAAAGCGAAGTTTTGCCCTCATTGTGGTTGTCCTTGTCAAAACAATGCTTTTGATAATATAAATTACTCTTTACAATCAAAAGGTAAGGTCACAAAGGCAGTAACAAAAACCAAAAGGAACATAGTTGCCGTAATATGCCTTGTCGTTGTGATGAGTGCCGTTTGCGGTATCATCCTTGTGCTAAGTGATTCTTCGATAAATAAGGAATCAGAGTCGGAAAAGTCCGCACAGGATGTTTCAGAATTACTTGTTTTATCGGGTTATAACAACGAACAGGCAGAAAAAATAGAAAAAGTTCTTTGTGATTTAGGTATAAACTCAATTGAAATCTTTTTTATGAGTGGCGAACCTCAAAGTGGTCTAAATGCCGTGAACTGTTATCCAAACGGAAGCAGTGATGATGACCACAGATTCACTTTCACTACTGAAGATGGAGATTTATTTTATGTAGGTTTTCTTGATGAAGATTTATATGATTCCGAAAATGGCGGTATACTAAAACGCTATAATGAAGTACATATCCCCGAAGATGAGGTGAACTACGAGGCGGAGCTCTCACTGATTATGGCAGCGGAAGATGTTATCAAGAAATATCTTAATTATCCTGCAACGGCAGATTTTCACACAATGTCGTGGAGATTTGCAAGAAGCGATGATAAATACTCTGCGGCAGGAACGGTTTCGGCACAAAACGCCTTCGGTGTTGAAGAAGAAATGCCGTTTACAGTATATTTTGAGCAAGCTAACGGAAAATTAAGTGTTACAAGAGTGAGTTTGAACGGTGCAATAATGTACGAAAAATAATTAAATATTGCCTTCTATCTTTGCACTAATGCGGTCAATCAGGGGGCGTTTTCTTGTCTTGATAAGAACTAAAACAATCAACGGGGTCAATCGGCAAAACGGTTGACCTCTTTTTGTAGGGAACGCTGTCCTCAGCGTTCCGAGGAATGGTGAGGACACCATTCCCTACCATACCTTGCAACCTTTAGATTCAAAGCAACATTTATTGACAGAGAATATACATAATGTTAAAATAAAAACACAAACAATGATTCCGGAGTAATGCAATGAGTCTGAGGGTAAAACAGATAATAAAAGTATGTTTCGTGCTGTATGGCATACTTATGCTTTGGCTGCTGTTCGGCCAGCGGATTGGCAGAGAGCCTTTCGGAACATACCGTGAGATGCTTGAATCAAGCATAAATCTTATGCCGTTTCATACTATCCGCAATTTTATAAATGCAGTCAGCAGAACGGATGACGGATATATGTTTTGCTTTTCCGTCATTAATCTGGCGGGCAATGTTGTTATGTTCATTCCGTTAGGATTTTTCGTTCCGTGTGTTTTTTCAAAGTTCAGCAGATTCGGATATTGTATGCTTTTTTCGGCGATATGCATAACGGCTGTTGAACTCATTCAGCTTTTCACGCTTCTCGGAAGCTGTGATATTGACGATTTGATTCTGAATATGATTGGCTCGGCTGTCGGATACGGAATGTATTTTATTGTGAAACGAAAAATTTGGGGTAATACAAATTACTAAAACCGTTAAATGTTTGATAGACAATTAAAAACAGGGGGATGCTCTCTTATTGCAGGAAACGCTGTCCACAGCGTTCCGAGGAATGACCGATAGTCATTCCCTACGTAAAAAACTGCGAAAATTGTTGAAAATTAATGTTAAAAAATCAGGAAATTAGTATTGACAATTTATAATACTTATGCTAAAATAATCGCTGTCCGAAAAATGCGGGTGTAGTTCAATGGTAGAATCCCAGCCTTCCAAGCTGGTTGTGTGGGTTCGATTCCCATCACCCGCTCCATTTTTATGCGCTTGTAGCTCAGCCGGATAGAGCAACTGCCTTCTAAGCAGTGGGTCAGGGGTTCGAGTCCCTTCAAGCGCGCCAAAGGCTGCGAGAAATCGCAGCCTATAAATGGTGGTTGTAGCTCAGTTGGTTAGAGTGCCAGGTTGTGGCCCTGGAGGTCGTGGGTTCGACTCCCATCAACCACCCCATTTAAAAGCCTTACGCAAAGCTTAACTGCTTTGCGTATTTTAATAATTAAAACAATTATATATTGGGGCGTCGCCAAGCGGTAAGGCACGGGACTTTGACTCCCGCACTCGCTGGTTCAAATCCAGCCGTCCCAGCCAGAAAAAAGCAGCCGAAAGGCTGCTTTTTTCAACTAAATCCACCCTTGCGGGTGGGTGAAATATTGCTTTGCAATGTGAAATTCTCGCTTTGCTCGAATGAAATCGCTGTGGCGATGGGTGGATTTAATTTCACTTAATGCGTTAGCATTAAATTTCACATTCCGTCAGGATTATTTCACATTTTCGAAAGAAAATATTTCACCATATCAATCCATTTTAAAACAATCACACAGCAACAAAAAAAGAGGCTGTTTTTAAACAGCCTCTGATTTATTTTACAATCAATCTTCAAAAAGCGGGGTTGAAAAATATCTTTCCGCCGTATCGGGAAGAACGGTAACAACCGTTTTTCCTTTTCCGAGCTTTTTTGCAAGTCTTATTGCTGCGGCAACATTCGTGCCGCTTGAAATTCCGCAAAGAATTCCTTCTTTTGAAGCAAGGTCTTTTGAAGCATTGAGTGCCTCTTCATCCTTGACAATGCAAATGTCGCTGTAAATCCCGGTGTTGAGAATAGGGGGAATTAGACCGTCGCCGATACCCATCTGAATATGTGTTCCGATTGAACCGCCTGAAAGAATTGCGGCGTGTTCGGGCTCAACCGCCCAGATTTCAATATCGGGGTTTTCCTTTTTAAGGGTTTCGCCTATGCCCGTTATTGTTCCGCCCGTGCCTATTCCCGAGCAAAAGCCGTGAATGGGCTTGCCGACCTGCTTGAGAATTTCAACGCCCGTAACATTTCTCTGAATTTCAACATTGGCAGGGTTTTCAAACTGCTGGGGAACAAAAACATTATCGTTTTCTGCCTGCATTTTAAGTGCAAGCTGAAGGCATTCGTCAATGCATTTGCCGATATTTCCCGCATCGTGAACAAGCTTAACCTCGGCACCGTAGTGACGAACAAGCTTTCTGCGTTCTTCACTCACAGAATCGGGCATAATTATTATTGTTTTGTAGCCTCTTACCGCACCAACAAGAGCAAGACCGATGCCCTGATTGCCGCTGGTGGGTTCAACAATAATAGTATCTTTATTTATTTTTCCTGCCTTTTCGGCGGCAAGTATCATATTATATGCCGTTCTTGTTTTAATTGAGCCTCCTACATTAAGACCCTCAAACTTAACAAGGATTTCAGCCGAATCCTCATCGACCATATGATTGAGGCGGATAATCGGAGTTTCGCCGATTGCCTCAAGAACATTGTTGCAAATCATTATATACACCTCTGTCTGCGGCTTTTGTTACGCCGTCTTACAACATCATTTTATGCGGAACACGAACTTAATGATTTTACCATATAATGTATTTATTTTCAAGAGCTAAAATCAGATTTAGTTATAGTCAAATTTTTAAAAAAGAATTACAAATCTATTGTATTTATATTACATTTTTGTTAAAATGAAGCTAACACATAAAAAGGAGTGCTGCAAAATGACAATTCTTTTTAAAATCATCGGCTTTATTCTTGCCGTGCTGACCCCGTTTTTATCGCTCATCGTAACCGATGTTACGGTTCCCTTTGATAAGGAAATTGCGGTTGCCGAAGAAAAAATCGGCGGATTTATGAAGGGTGTGTGCCACCTTGACCCTCAGTATGAGCTTATAAACGATGCAAATGTTGAATGGTTCCGTGACGATATTCCCTTCCCTTATAACGCAGACGGAACAATCTCTGAAAGCTACAAACGCTGGAAGGCAGAAAGTCAGGAATATGTTAACAACGGAATAAGAATTTTCGGTGTTACACCTTATCCTGATGATTATATCGCATACGGTCTTGACCCCAGAAAGCCCGAAAGCAGAGAGGGAATTCAGGATATTGCAAGATTTTATGCCGAAGACCTTAAAGGTATAGTAGGTGCTTTCCAGATAACCAATGAAATGGGTATTGACCGTTTTACTCTTCCTCTCACTCTTGATGAAGCAGCAGATTTTATCGGTATGCAGCTTGAGGCAATGTATCCCGTCAGAGGCGATATTATTATAGGCTATAACCTCGGCGGACTTTCGGTAGCCCAGCTTCCTTTTAAAATGACGGAATACCATCAGTACTGCGATTATGTTGGTCTTGATATGTATCTCGGCTGCTTTGAGCCCGTTCTCAAAAATGCAGACCAGTATATAACACTTCTCAACTTTGTAAGGCTTGTTACCGGCAAGCCCGTTATCCTTTGCGAATTCGGCTATATCGGTTACGGCGAGCCCAAAACAAAGGAAGAGAAAATTGCAATTCTTCAGAAATACGGCTATAACAGCGAAGAAGAGGCAAGAGCAAATATTGATGATTTCATCAACAATCTTCCCAAGGATATGAAGGAAGAAATTATCAGGGATTACAGCGACAGAACTCCCGAAGAAAGAGCAAATCTTATTTTTAACGGCGAATATTCAAACCATCTTTACTGTGAGCTTGCAGAGGGTATGGGACTTTACAGATTCCCCCACACTCCCGAAGGCCAGGCAGAATTCTTTGAATATGTTATCCCCAAGGTGCGTAAGCTTGATTATGTTATCGGAATGTGCGTTTACTGTTGGGGCGACAGCGACAGCTGCTATGTTTGCGGTCAGGCAGACTGCCCCGTTGAAACCGGCTGGGGTCTTGTTGACGGCGAAGGCAAGCCCAAGCCTGCATATTATGCAGTTCAGAAAGGTTATGCAGATTAATTGAATCAAACCCTGCCCTCTGCAAAGGGCGGGGTTTGATATTGTAATTTTTTATATATCCAATCTTTAAATTCGGCACATTTTTGTAACATCTAAAAAAATTGAAAACACGGCAAAAAAATTCGCAAAAAAATATATACAAATCAAAAAAATTGTGATAAAGTAATTGTGTTCTTATTGAGTAAAGGAGTGTGCATTATGACAAAGATTTATGAAGGCAAAACCAAAGACGTTTATTCACTTGACAACGGCAATGTAATGCTTAAGTTCAAGGATGACTGCACAGGCAAAGACGGCGTTTTCGATCCCGGTGAAAACAGCGTTGGCCTCACCATCGAAGGCATCGGCAAGGCAAACCTTGAAACATCAATTCACTATTTTGAGCTTCTCAAAAAAGCAGGCATCAAGACTCATTATGTGAGTGCAAATCTTGATGATGCAACAATGGAGGTTCTTCCCGGTAAGGTATTCGGTCACGGTCTTGAAGTTATCTGCCGCCTTGTTGCAACAGGCAGCTTCATCCGCAGATACGGCGAATATATTGCAGACGGCACAGTGCTTGAAGGCGGCTATGTTGAATGCACATTCAAAAACGATGCTCTCGGCGATCCCCTTGTAACAGGCGAAGGCCTTGCAGCTCTCGGCATTATGAGCCCCGAAATGTTTGAAAGCATGAAGGCTCAGACTCTTGCAATAACAAAGATTGTTGCCGATGACCTCAAATCAATCGGTCTTGACCTTTGGGATATCAAGTTTGAGTTCGGTTATAACAACGATGAAGTTATCCTTATCGACGAAATCGCTTCGGGTAATATGAGAGTTTATAAGGACGGCAAGATTGTTGATCCCGTTGAACTCACAAAGCTTATCAACAACAGATAAAAACGAAAAGTCCGGAACATTTTTGTGTTCCGGATTTTATTTTGCTCTGATAGTGTTGCTTTTTAAAGCAACGGGGTGTATAATTAATCAAACTTTAAGTTATAAGAGGTAATTGCTATGGCACAGTTAAAAATGTATTGGCTTGCAGGCACTCCCGTTGAAGAGCTTGCTTTGCCCGAAGGGTATTCAATCGTGAATTATGCAGGTGAGCAGGATATTCAGGCGTGGCTTGATTGCTGCAAAAACGGACTTGAAGCAGACGATGCGGATAAAAGCCGCTTCGATGCCCGAATCACCGATCACGACGATATAAATATTGAAACCGATGTTTTCTTCCTTGATTATGAGGGAGAGCATATCGGCACGGCAACCGCTGTTTTCCATCCCGATGAAAATTGCGGTGAGCTCCATATGGTAGGAATAAAAACCGAATTCAGAGGCAAGGGTCTCGGAAAATACCTTAATAATGTCTGCATTAAAAAGCTTGCAGCACAGAAGGTTGACTATATTTATCTCACCACCGATGAGTGGCGTAAGGGTGCGGTAAAGAGCTATCTTTCATCAGGCTTTGTTCCCGTTGAGTATGATGAGGGAATGCAGAAACGCTGGGAAGCTGTTATAACCGAACATAATGTTGACAGCATTGATATGGTTAACGAGGATTGCAGCTTCTATAAAAAGATTTATAAGGCTCCCAAAATAAAAGTAGGTGTTCTCGGTGCGGGCAGAGGCAGAACAATGATGCGTTACTGCGAGTGCTCCGATAATGCAGAGCTTGTTGCAATATGCGATAATTATGAGCCTTTCCTCAACAGAGTAAAGGATGAATTCAGCAATAAAAACATAACCTTCTATACCGATTTTGAAGAGTTTATCAACCACGATATGGATTGTGTTGTGCTTGCAAACTATGCAAACGAGCACGTTCCTTTTGCTATAAGATGCCTAGAAAAGGGTCTTGATGTTATCAGCGAGGTTCTGCCTATGCAGACTATGAAAGAAGCTGTTGAGCTTATTGAAGCTGTTGAAAGAACGGGCAGAACATATGCATACGCAGAAAACTATTGCTATATGCCTGCTCCCAAAAAGATGCGTGAGCTTTACCGTGACGGCGTTCTCGGCGAGTTTGAATACGGCGAGGGCGAATATATGCACAACTGCGAATCAATCTGGCACGATATAACAAGAGGCGTTCCCGAGCATTGGCGTAACACAATGCACGCTTGCTATTACTGCACTCACTCAATCGGTCCCCTTATTCACATAACAGGAATGCGTCCCGTTAAGGTAATGGGCTTTGAAGTGCCCTTCAATGCAAGAATGGCAAGAATGGGTGCCAAGGCGGGCCCGATAGGAATGGAAGTTATAACTCTTGAAAACGGTGCTATCCTTAAGAGTATCCACGGTGTTGGCTGCTCAAAGGATTCAATCTGGTATTCAATCTACGGTTCAAAGGGCAGAATGGAAAGCTCCAGAGAAGATGAGGATAACGGCGGAGTAAAAACTCTTTTTGTTAACTGCGATGTCAATGAGGGTGATAATAACTCCAAATCCGTTAACACTTCAACATCGGATTACCTCAGCAAGAAGGCAGAGGATGCGGGCCACGGCGGTTCCGATTTCTACACGATGTATAACTTCATCGAAAAGCTTCGCGGCAGAGATGATATGGATATTATTGATGTTTATGAAGCAATGGATATGTTCCTTCCCGGTATGTTTGCCTACCGTTCATTGCTTGCGGGCGGAGTTCCCCAGGATATTCCCAACCTCAGAGACCCCGAGGTGCGCGAAATCTGGAGAAACGATACCCAGTGCACAGACCCCAACGTCGCGGGTGATATGCTTATTCCCTCATATTCAAAGGGCAACCCCGATATTCCCGCCGAAACCTATGAGGCAGTAAAGCAGAAATACGAAGAAAACCGTAAATTCTGATAAGGAGAAGCATATGGAAGCATTAAAAGAGATTTTAGCAGTCAATATTCCCGCAAGCGTAGCGGTGATTTGCCTTATCGGATATTTCTGGGGGATGGCAATAGTCTTTATTATCAGCCCCATAAAGAATGCCGAAAGCTTTGCAATAAAAACCCGTTGACAATGCGGGCAAAACGGAAATCAGAGTTTATTACGGCGGCATTTCCTTTGCTCTGGGTGCATTCTTGCTTTATCTTACCGTTGCACTCGGAACTCCCGTTTATTCGCTCGTTGGCGGACTTTTCTTTGCAACAACGGTTTTTGTAACAAGAACAGTATTCCTTTTTGTTGATAAAGGCTGGAAATGCCCGTATACAAAACTTGCAACTCCCGCAGAAGGATTTTTTGTTGTTGCATTGTGGATCTGCTTGTGCTTTCAAAGACGCTCTATTGATTTAAAGCGCAAGCAACTTTGCTTTAATATATTTACTTTTTAAACAAATAAATTATAATTAAGGTGTAAAAAATATTAGGAGGAGGATTCCAATGGCAAGATTTACATTACCCAGAGACCTTTACCACGGCAAGGGTTCTCTTGAAGTTCTCAAGGCCCTCAAAGGCAAGAAAGCAATCGTTTGCGTAGGCGGCGGTTCAATGAAAAAGTTCGGTTTCCTTGATAAGGTTGTTGCTTATCTTGAGGAAGCAGGAATGGAAGTTAAGCTTTTTGAAGGCATCGAGCCCGATCCCTCAGTAGATACAGTTATGAAGGGTGCTGCAGTTATGCAGGAGTTTGAGCCCGATTGGATCGTTGCAATGGGCGGCGGTTCACCCATCGATGCTGCAAAGGCAATGTGGATTAAGTATGAATATCCCGAAATCACATTCGAAGAGATGTGTGTTGTATTCGGTATTCCCGAGCTTCGCAAAAAGGCTCGCTTCGTTGCTATCCCCTCAACATCAGGCACAGCAACTGAAGTTACAGCTTTCTCGGTTATCACAGACTATGAAAAGGGTATCAAATATCCTCTTGCAGACTTTGAAATCACACCCGATATCGCTATCGTTGATTCAGAGCTCGCAGAAACAATGCCCAAGAAGCTTGTTGCTCACACAGGTATGGACGCAATGACCCACGCTGTTGAAGCTTATGTTTCAACTGCAAACTGCGATTTCACAGATCCTCTTGCTCTTCACGCAATCAAGATGATTGATGGAAACCTTGTTGATTCATACAATGGCGATAACAACTGCAGAGAAAAGATGCACAATGCACAGTGCCTTGCAGGTATGGCATTCTCAAATGCTCTTCTCGGTATTGTTCATTCAATGGCTCATAAGACAGGCGCTATCTTTGAAGATTTCGGTGCTCACATCATTCACGGTGCAGCAAACGCAATGTATCTTCCCAAGGTTATCGAATTCAACGCAAAGAACGAAGTTGCAGCAGCACGCTATGCAAATATTGCAGATTTCATCGGTCTCGGCGGCGCAACAGTTGCTGAAAAGGTAGAAAATCTTATTGTTTACCTCAGAGGTCTTAACGATAAGCTCAATATTCCCCAGTGCATCAAGAACTACGGTGCAGACAGCTACTTTGCAGAGCAGGGCTTTGTTCCCGAAGAAGTATTCCTTGAGAGACTTCCCGAAATTGCAAAGAACGCTATTGCAGACGCTTGCACAGGCTCCAACCCCAGAATTCCCACTCAGGAAGAAATGGAAAAGCTTCTCAAGTGCTGCTACTACGACACAAGAGTAGATTTCTGATTATAAAACCAAATTTAAACCGGCTTGCAGCAATGCAAGCCGGTTTTTTATTTATTAAAATAACAAAATAATATTGACAAAAACACTTTAGTGTGATAATGTATTAGCACAATAGAAAAGGCTTGTAAAGCCAAAAGGAGAAAAATTATGAAGAAGTTACTTGCACTTGCACTCGCATTTGTTATGTTATTTGCTCTTGCTGCTTGCGGCGGCAACGGCGATGTTACAGAAACAACTACCGCTGCTCCCGATGCAGCAGTTGAAACCGATCTTGATTATATCAAGAATAAGGGCACTCTCATTGTTGGTATCACAGATTACGCTCCCATGGATTATAAAGAAGAGGGCAGCGATGAATGGACCGGCTTTGATGCTGAATTTGCTCGCCTTGCAGCTGAAAAGCTCGGCGTTACAGCAGAGTTTGTTGAGATTGACTGGGATAACAAGTTCTTTGAGCTTAAGTCAAAGGCAATCGACTGCATCTGGAACGGTATGACAATCACAGATGAAGCTCTTGCAAACGCAGCAGTTTCAAATGCTTATGTAAAGAACGCTCAGGTTGTTGTTATGGCAGCAGATAAGATTGCTGATTATGCAACAGTTGAAAGCCTTGCAGACCTCACCTTTGCAGTTGAAGCAGGCTCCGCAGGTGAAGAAGCTTGTAAGGAAGCAGAGCTTGATTACACAGCAGTTCTCACTCAGTCAAACGCTCTTATGGAAGTAAGCAGCGGTGCAGCAGATGCTTGCGTTATCGATATAACAATGGCTAATGCAATGACAGGCGAAGGCACAAGCTACGCTGATTTCACCTACAGCATTGAGCTCACAAGCGAAGAATACGGCATTGCCTGCCGCCAGGGCTCAGACCTTGCAGACGCAATCAACGGCATTATGGCTGATCTTAAGGCAGACGGAACACTCGGTCAGCTTGCAGAGAAGTATGAACTCACTCTCGCATAATTTTTAAAACATAATATTCAGGCAGAGGGCATATGTCCTCTGCCTTTTGTGTGAAAGGTAAATAGTTTTATGTTTAAGGAAGTATCGCTCAGCCTGCTTGAAGGCTTCGGCACAACGGCTGAGATTTTTGCTCTGACTCTTCTCGGTGCAATTCCTCTCGGCTTGCTCATATGCTTTGGCTCAATGAGCAAATTCAAGCCTCTCAAATGGCTTATGAAAACCTTTGTGTGGATAATAAGAGGCACTCCTCTTATGCTCCAGCTCATTGTTATATATTACGGCCCCGGTCTTGTGGGCGAATGGGCAAAGGATATTCCCAACCCCAATTTCTTTATTGAATGGCTTGCAACCTGGACCATTTTCGAGCGTTTTGTGGCGGTTATGATTTCGTTTATCATCAACTATGCCTGCTACTTCTCGGAAATCTACCGAGGCGGCATCGAATCTATACCCAAGGGTCAGTATGAGGCCTGCCAGGTGCTCGGTATGACAAAAACGCAAACTTTCTTCAGAGTTATTCTTATGCAGGTTGTAAAACGCATTGTTCCGCCTATGGGCAATGAAATCATAACACTTGTAAAGGATACATCGCTTGCAAGAATTATAGCTGTTTACGAGATTATCTGGAGTGCCCAGGCGTTTGCGAAGTCCGACGGACTTATCTGGCCTCTGTTCTATACAGGTGCATTCTATCTGGTATTCAACGGCTTGCTCACAGTTCTTTTCGGCAAGTTTGAAAAGAAGCTTGATTATTACCACAGCTGACGGAGGTGAAGGAAATGGCAATACTTGAAGTCAAAGATATTCATAAAAGCTTCGGCAGCAACAATGTTCTCAAAGGCATTGATTTTGAGCTTGAAGAGGGCAGAGTGCTCTCAATAATCGGCTCATCGGGCAGCGGTAAAACAACGCTTCTTCGCTGCATAACCTCTCTTGAAACAGCCGAAAAGGGCAAGATAACCGTTAACGGCAATGTTGTTTTTGATTCCGATAACAACAAAAAGCTTTCGAAAGAAGAAATACGCAAAAACCGTCTTTCGGTTGGTCTTGTTTTCCAATCCTTCAACCTTTTTCCGCAATACAGCGTGCTTGATAATGTAACTCTTGCCGTTCGTTTGCAGGCAAAAAAGCGACCTGATTGGAGAAAGAATAAAAAGCAGATTCTTGAAGAGATAAACAAAAATGCCGTTGAAATTCTTGAAAAGGTTGGTCTTGCGGAAAAGGTTAATGCTTATCCGTGCGAGCTTTCGGGCGGTCAGCAGCAGCGAGTTTCAATTGCAAGAGCTCTTGCAATGAACCCCGATATTCTCTTTTTTGATGAGCCCACTTCGGCTCTTGACCCCGAGCTTACGGGCGAAATTCTCAAGGTTATCAAAAGCCTTGCGGCAGAGCATATGACAATGGTTATTGTTACTCACGAAATGGCTTTTGCGAGAGATGTTTCCGACCATATAATTTTTATGGATGACGGTCACATCGTTGAGCAGGGAACACCCGAAGAGGTTATCTGCAATCCCAAGCAGGAGAGAACAAAGGCTTTTCTTAACCGCTTTCAGCAATAAGTGAATATTTTAAGGCTGTCTTACCAAACGGTAAGGCAGCCTTTTTGTATATTTATAGCTTTTACGGCAAAAATATCTGCGAAAATATTTATTTGAGGTGGTAATATGCCTGAAAGAGTCGGCAGATATACTTTGAATTTACCTTCACGCCCCGGAATTATCGGCTATGCGGCGGTAGTGGGGAAAAATGAGGGCGAAGGTCCGCTTGGAGAAGAGTTTGACTATATATATGAAAATGCATCTGCGGGCGAGGATTCGTGGGAAAAGGCAGAAAGCGTAATTCATTCCAATGCGGTTACCCGTGCAATCAGCAAGGCGGGGCTTTCGCCCGAGGAATGCGATGTTATTTTTGCGGGTGATTTGCTCAGCCAATGCAGCGGCACCTGCTTCGGAGTGAGAGATATAGGCATTCCTCTTATGGGTGTTTACGGTGCTTGTTCCACAATGGCACTCTCGCTTGCCGCCGCCTCGTTTTGTGCGGAAACGGGATGCGTGAATGCAGCCGTTGCTTCAACCTCCTCACATTTTTGCTCTGCGGAAAAGCAATTCAGAATGCCGCTTGAATATGGCGGGCAGAGAACTCCAACCGCACAGTGGACTGCAACTGCGGCGGGTGCGGCGGTTGTTGCACCGTCGAGGGGAAAGGTGAGAACAGAGCAGATAATCATAGGAAGAATTCAGGATTACGGCATCAAGGACCCGAATAATATGGGGGCGGCTATGGCACCCGATGATGTTATACTGACACCATACGGTGCAATGCATTTGAATAGTTTCCTTTCAACGTTTACGGATTCTGGAAATATACGGCATAAAGAAGCCGATAAGGGTGCAGAATATCAGTAAACAATGAAGGGAGCACCGATTTGATGTTAAGCAGCTCTGAGCTTGAACAATGCCGTAAAACAGAAATTCATTCCTGCGATGTGAATTCCCTGGCTGATTTAAAAAATATCAGCATTGACACCAAAAAATCGGGGAATGAAAGAATTATAAGCTTTGTTGAGCAGGTAAAAAATCCGTATCTTTTCAAAGTGGGCGATACGGTTGTTAAGGTTGTTTACGGAAACGGAAAAGAAATATCAGATGCACTTGCAGACCTTATGAGTTAAAGGAGGCTGCTTTGCCATAAATAACAAAGAATATGCAGAATACCGAGAGCAACCCGTGAAAACAAATTCAGTCTGGAGGGCTGCTCTGTATATCAGATTATCCCGTGAAGACGGCGATAAAAAAGAAAGCTGTTCGGTAACCTCACAGCGTGCGATACTAAAGGAATACCTGAAACTTCACCCTGATATTGAGTTTTATGATTTCTATGTTGATGACGGTTGGTCGGGCACAAGCTTTGACCGACCCGATTTCAGCCGTATGATGCAGGATATTTATTCGGGCAGCGTAAATTGTGTGATAGTTAAGGATTTATCCCGCTTCGGCAGAAATTACACCGATGCGGGATACTATCTGGATAATGTTTTCGTGCGTCTGAGGGTCAGATTTATTGCTCTGAATAACGGTGTTGATACGGCATCAAACAGTATGAATGCCGCAACGCAGTGCATATCGGTAGGTGTAACAAATGTTATCAATGAGAGTGTGGCGGCAACAACCTCCGTTAATGTGAGAGGAACCCTTAATGCCAACAGAGAAGCGGGTAAGTTTATCGGCTCGTTTGCGGCATACGGCTATATGAAGGATCCCGAAGACCGCAGCAAGCTGATTGTTGATGAAGAGGCGGCAGGAGTGGTGAAGCTGATTTTTGAAAAATTCGTTTCGGGCGAAAGTATACTCGGAATAACCAAAGATCTCAATGAAATGGGAGTTCCCAACCCTTCGATGTATAAAAAGCTGAAGGGCTTTAAATATAAACACCCCGCAGGCAAAATTAATGACGGCTTATGGCCTGACAGCTCCGTTCGCCGTATACTTAAAAATGAAATGTATATCGGCAATATGGTGCAGGGAAAAAACACAACAATAAGCTATAAAATCAAGCAATGCGTTGCTGTTCCGAAGGAAGAATGGTTTGTTGTTGAGGGCACGCACGAAGCGATAATTGACAGCGAAACCTTTGCAAGGGCACAGGCACTTTTTAACCTTAACACCCGAAAACCGCCGCAGGAAAAAGAGCTTAATCTGTTTGCGGGGCTTGTCCGCTGTGCCGATTGCAGGCGAATAATGAATAAAAAAAGCAACAAGCACCCTTACGGAGAATATCATTATTACCGCTGTGTAACCAAACGCAGAATGAAAAAGGGCGGCTGCACAAACCACACAATCCGAATTGATAAGCTTGAAGAAGCGGTGCTTGTTTTTCTTCAGAAGATGGTTGAGGTTGCGGCGGAATATGATATTATTCTTGAAAGGATAAATTCAAGCGATAAAAGAAAAAATAAATCTGAAAATATCAGAAAATCGCTTGAAACTCAGATAAAAGAACGCGAAAAATGTACGCAGATGCTCACTGAGCTTTATCCCGATTGGAAAAACGGAATAATCACTCAGGAGGAGTATCTTTCAATCAAGGCTTCAATTTATGAGAAGGCAGAAAAGCTGGATTTATCTATTGAAAGCCTTAAGTCGGCAGCTGATGAATATGAAAAGGGTGTTGACGGTGAAAATCAGTTTGTTGCAAGCTTTAAAAGACTCGGCACAATCGAAAAGCTCACAAGACCGATTCTTACCGAGTTTGTTGAAGAGATTCTTGTGCACGAGGGCGGAAGCATTACAATCCATCTCAAATGCAGCGATGCCTTTGCCCGTGCAACGGAGTATATTGAAATGAACAAGGATATTTCAGATAAAAAACCTGCATAATAAAAATGCAATGTTGTTTTAAAAATAACAATGCATTTTTTTATTAAATCTTCTTAATTATTGTATTTTCATTATTTTTATGATAAAATATACCGTAATGGTGAAATTAATATCGAATCAGGTGTTTTTATGGAAAAAGAAAAGAAATCAAAGAAAAAAAGAATACTGATATTACTTCTGCTGATTCCTCTTGTGCTTATAATCGGCACGGTTGCGGGCATTACGCTGCCGCTGATAATCAGCTATAACAACAATGCCTATGAAGAGGTGGATATTGTTGAGAGAAGCGATGAATATGTTGTTCCCGAGCAAGATCCGCAGCCCGATGAATGGGCAAATGTAACTCTCCGTGAAGAGGATGTGGGCAGAGATCTTGAAACTCTCCCGAATAATATCAATAAGGGCGGAAACGGCACTTCCGCAGATGACGGGCTCGACAGAAATGCATCCTTTGGCAGAAACGAGAATGTAAAGAGCGTTTACGGAAAAACACCGATTTATAAGGTGGAAAAGAAAGACCCGAATATTGAAAATATCCTTGTTATCGGAACGGATTCAAGAGATGTAACAAAAGAAAGGGGCAGAAGCGATGCCCTGATAGTTGTTTCATATAACAAAAAAACGGGCGAAATCAAAATGATTTCAATTCTCCGAGATTCGCTTGTTCCCATTGAGGGCAGAGGCTGGAACAGAATCAATGCGGCTTATTCGTTTGACGGCGTGGGTCTTTGTATCAATACGGTTAACCAGCTTCTTAATCTTGATATTCAGAGATTTGTTGTTGTTGATTTCAACGGTGTTACCGATTTTGTTGACAAAGCAGGCGGCGTCACAATCAGCCTTACGCAGAAAGAGGTTGATTATCTTACGAACTACAGCGGCGGTGCGGTTAAATACAATGTAGGCCCGAATTATTTCAACGGCGACAGAGCACTTGCTTATATGAGAATCCGTAAGATAGACAGTGACTTCAAGCGAACAGCAAGGCAGAGAAATGTAATTGAAACTCTTGCCAAAAAGATAGTCAAAGAGAAGAGCCTTTCTGAAATATATGATTTGACCAACTTTGCATTCGGACTTGTTAAAACTAATATCAGCCTTTCGGAGCTCACCTCCGTTATAGGCAATGTTGCATCGGATGCAATGAGAAGCGGACTTGATATGGAATCGCATAATGTGCCCTTCAATGATGCATATACCTATAAATACTATAACGGAATGGCGATTGTATCGTTTGATATTGATGATGCCGCAAGAAGAGTAAATAAGATAATTTACGGATGAGGTAGAATATGTTAGAACAGAATGTTAATCTCAGCGGCAAAACCGTGCTTGTTACAGGTGCGGCAGGTTTTATAGGCTCAAACCTTGTTACGGAGCTTTTACGCACCGTGGACAGAATAAAAATAATCGGCATTGATAATATGAATGATTATTATGATGTTTCAATCAAGAAGCACAGACTTGCCGAAATAATGACTCTGGCAGCTCAGAAAAGCTTTAACGGCAGTCAGTTTGTTTTCATCAAAGGCAATATTGCCGACAGAAAACTCATTGATGAATGCTTTGAAGAATACGGCTTTGATGTTGTTGTCAACCTCGCAGCTCAGGCAGGCGTGCGTTATTCAATAACAAATCCCGATGTCTATATTGAAAGCAATATCATCGGATTTTACAATATCCTTGAGGCTTGCCGTAATCATACCGTTGAGCATCTTGTTTATGCTTCATCATCGAGTGTTTACGGCTCAAACAAGAAGATTCCCTACAGCACCGATGATAAGGTTGATAATCCCGTCAGCCTTTATGCGGCAACAAAAAAGAGCAATGAGCTTATGGCTCATTCCTATTCAAAGCTTTATAATATCCCCTCAACGGGTCTTCGTTTCTTTACTGTTTACGGTCCTGCGGGCAGACCCGATATGGCATATTTCGGCTTCACAAATAAGCTCAGGGCAGGGGAAAATATTCAGATTTTCAATTTCGGCAACTGCAAGAGGGATTTCACCTATGTTGATGATATTGTTGAGGGTGTAAAGAGAGTTATGCAGTGTGCACCCGAAAAAGAAAACGGTGAGGACGGACTTCCCGTTCCGCCCTACCGAGTTTATAACATAGGCAATAACAGCCCCGAAAATCTTCTTGATTTTGTTGATATTCTTCAGCAGGAGCTTATCCGTGCAGGGGTTTTGCCTGCCGATTATGATTTTGAAGCTCATAAACAGCTTGTTCCCATGCAGGCAGGCGATGTGCCCGTTACATATGCAGACACATCAGCACTTGAAAGAGATTTCGGTTTCAAGCCTTCAACCTCACTCCGTGAAGGACTCCGCAAATTTGCAGAGTGGTACAAAGAATTCTATATGTAATTTGGAGAGATATTATGGAAAATAAGAAATACAGTATAAGGCAAGGATATGTTGTAAGAGAAATTGCAGGCGAATTTATCGCTGTGCCCGTTGATTCCTCGTGCGGAACAAACATAATCATTCTCAATCCCGTCAGCAAATTCCTCTGGGAAGAGCTTCAGAACGAAAAATCCTTTGATGAATTGCTCGATGCAATGCTTAAGAATTATGAGGTTTCAAAGGAAGAAGCAGAGGCTGATTTGAAAGATTTTATTATGCAGCTTATTGAAAACGGTTTGATGAAATAAAAAGATCCGATTCACTTTTTATGGTGAATCGGATCTTTTTATTGTGTTTCCAAAAAGTTTGAGCTCTGAATAAATATCCATTCTTTCGGAGGCTTCTTTTGCAACCTTCTGCGGGCGGATTTTGGGGCGTTTTCCGAGAATTGAACGGATTATATATCTTCCGCCGAAGAAAATCCAGCCGAAGGGGAGAAGAATTTTGTGTTTTCTTGCCGATTTCCAGTTTTTATAAACAATGCTGTTGGCAGAAATAAAAAACTGTTTTAGCATATGGACGTCTTTTTCGTTTTTGCTCGAAATCAAAAGACTTTCGTGGCTTCTGTCGGCATTTTTCTGCCCGAAGTTGCCACCGATAATAATATCAATCAGAATATAGTCTGCAAGCTTTTTATCGGCATTTTTCGCAAAGTTCATATCCGGTAAACCGAGATATTCGCTTGAAATCAATGTCATAATTTTTGCAAATTCCCAAAGACCAATATCCTTAAATGTTTTTTCAAACAATTCAAGAAACTTTTCTTCGCCGATTTTATTCAGGAACACCGCCCAGTCACAAAGATGCCTGAGTCCCAAGCCGTCACCCGTCAGGTGGTGGCACATATGAAGCAGAATAATCAGTCCGTGGTGGTAGGTTGACGGCACGGTTAAATCTCCGAGCTCAGTTTTTACTGTTTCGGATTCTTCAAGAAGATGCGAAAGATATTTTCTTACCTTTACTCCCGCCTTGCCTTTGGGTATACCCGAGGGCTGAAAATGCATTTCGCATCGGCACACTCTGCCAAGAAACACATCGTGCACATCGTGGCTTTTTCCCGTTGCCTCATATCCGTTTTCAGAAAGTATTTTGTTAGCTTCTTCAAAGTTATCTGTATCAACAAGAAAATCAACATCGCCCATTGAACGCATAAGTGGGTCGGGATAATAAAGTGCGGAAGCAAAGCCTTTAAGAATTGTGCAAGGTATACCTGCATTTTTCATTATATTGCATATACGGATATGCTCAAAATCAACCTTTGCGTTATCGGCAAGTGTCTGAGTCAGCTTTTTTCTGATATATCCGCATTTTTCGCTTTTGAGAATTTCTTCGTTTGAGTTGTGAAATGCCATGAGAGTAACCGCTTGAGCGTATGCTTCGCACCAGACCGCATTCAGATTACCTTCATTGAGGTCAACCCTGCGCCCTGTATTGAAAAGGTTATTTGCAAGAATATCAAGCAAAATCTTTTCGTGTTCTCTTAACTTGGCATTTTTAATACCCATTTAAATTACACCACTTCAAAAAATGTATCAGGTTTATTGGGGTCAAACTGTTCGTTTGCCCACATAAGCGTTACGAGATTTTCCGTTTCGGAAAGATTGATAATGTTGTGAGTGAAGCCCGGAAGCATATGCACGGCCTCAGGTTTATCGCCTGAAACACGGAATTCAAGCACCTTATCCGTGCCGATTTCTCTTTGCTGAATGAGTGCCGTGCCGGAAACAACAATGAAAAATTCCCACTTTGTGTTATGCCAATGCTGACCTTTAGTTATTCCCGGGTTGCTTACGTTAACCGAAAACTGACCGCAGTTTGCAGTCTTTAAAATTTCGGTGAAGCTTCCTCTTGCATCGCTGTTCATTTTAAGAGGGATGCTTACCTTTTCTTCGGGAAGATACGAAAGATATGTTGAATAAAGCTTCTTTGCGAATGAGTTATACGGAATTTCGGGCATAACAAGAGTCTGACTCTGTGCTTTAAAGCTTTCTAAAAGCTCCACAATTTCACCGAGAGTAACCTTATGGGTTATGGGGAAAGCACAGAAATTGCCGTTTTTTGTTTCTCTGCCTTCAAGGGCATTTAGCATTTCATCAACAAAATCATCAATGTAGAGAAGTTCAAGCTCAACTTTGGGGTCATTGACGGTTATGGGCAAATCCTTTGCAATGTTGTTACAGAAAGTAGCAATCGCTGAATTGTAGTTGGGTCTGCACCACTTGCCGAAAAGGTTCGGCAGACGGTAAACAAGAGCCTTTGCGCCCGTTTCTTTTTCGTAATCAAAGAGCATATTCTCGGCTTCGAGCTTGCTTTTGCCGTATTCAGAGCCTGCAAACCTGCCTTCAAGGGTAGCCTGCACCGATGATGAGAGCATAACGGGGGCTTTGCTTTTGCAAGCCTTCAGTTCGTTGAGAACAACGCCGAGAATGCCGTAATTGCCCGAAAATTCGCATGCTTCCTTGGGTCTGTTTATGCCCGCAAGGTGAAAAACGAAATCTGCCTTTGAGCAGTATTCCCTGAGTTCCTCTGCAGTTGAATCAATATCGTATTCAAAAATTTCATCAATCTGAATTTCGGGACGGGTTTTGTTTTTACCGTCTTTTATTGTGTAAAGATTTGCAACAAGATTTCTGCCTGCAAATCCCTTTGCACCAGTAATAAGAATATTCATCAGAATTTTCTCCAAACCATTTTATTGACTATTCCCGTATAGCTCTGAATGAGCCTTACGATTTTATCGGAAACATTTTTGTCTGTATAATCGGGAACGGGAATTGCAGAATTTTTATCGCACGCAAGTTCAACTGCGGTTTCAACCGCCTGAAGCAGACCGTTTTCATCAATGCCCGCAAGAACAAAACAACCCTTGTCCAACGCTTCGGGACGCTCCGTTGATGTTCTTATGCAGACCGCGGGGAAGGGTCTGCCGATGCTCAGATAAAAACTGCTCTCTTCGGGGAGAGTACCGCTGTCTGAAACAACTGCGAAAGCACTCATCTGAAGTCGGTTATAATCCGAAAAACCGAGAGGCTCGTGCATAATGATTCTCTTATCAAGCACAATATCAGAGTTCTCGAGTCTTTTTCTTGAACGGGGATGGCACGAATAGAGAACAGGCATATCGTATTTTTCTGCAAGCGAGTTCAATGCGTTGAACAGCGAGCGGAAATTCTTTTCTGTATCGATATTTTCTTCTCTGTGTGCTGAAAGCAGAATATATTTTTTCTCTTCAAGACCGAGCTTTGAAAGAATATCGCTGTTAAGAATTTTATCAATATTTGCGTTGAGCACCTCTGCCATAGGTGAACCCGAAACATAGGTTCTTTCTTTGGGCATACCGCATTCTGCAAGGTACCTTCTTGCATGCTCGGAATATGCAATATTGACGTCGGAAATGATGTCAACAATTCTTCTGTTGGTCTCTTCGGGCAGGCATTCATCCTTGCAACGGTTGCCTGCTTCCATATGGAAAATGGGAATATGAAGTCTTTTTGCACTTATAGCCGAAAGACAGCTGTTGGTGTCACCGAGAATGAGAAGCGCATCGGGCTTGATTTCATCCATAAGTTCATAGGAAGATGCGATGATGTTGCCGACAGTCTGTCCGAGATTTTCGCCAACACAGTTGAGATAGACGTCGGGCACATCGAGGTTCAGGTCATCAAAGAAAATACCGTTTAGGGTATAGTCGTAATTCTGACCTGTGTGTGCAAGAATGCAGTCAAAATGCTTGCGGCACTTCTTGATAACCTCTGAAAGCCTTATGATTTCGGGTCTTGTGCCTACAATTATAAGTAATTTCAGCTTGCCGTTATTCTTAAAATTCACATTATATTTCATAAAATCACCTTATGAATTAAACTCCTCAAGTCTTTCTCTGATATAGCTGAGTTCGAGAAGCTTTTCTTTGACCTCTTCAACGTTCAGAAGCTTTGTGTTGCTGCTGTTAAATTCTGTAAGTTCTGCACGCTTCACATCGCCGTCTGAAAAATATTTGTCGTAGTTAAGGCTTCTGTTGTCAGCGTGAACGCGGAAGAAGTCACCCATATCTTCTGCCTTTGCACATTCTTCGTTGGTGAGAAGAGTTTCATACATCTTTTCGCCGTGGCGAATGCCGATAATCTTGATATCCTCTTTCTTGCCGCCGAAAAGTTCACAAACTGCCTCTGCCTGAGTCTGAATTGTGCAGGCAGGTGCTTTGCGAACAAAGATATCACCGCTTTCGCACTCCTTGAACGCAAAGAGAACAAGGTCAACGGCTTCTTCGAGCGACATAATGAAGCGTGTCATATCGGGATTTGTTATCGTGATGGGCTGTCCGTTTTTAATCTGGTCAATCCAGAGGGGTACAACTGAACCTCTGCTGCAGAGCACGTTGCCGTAGCGGGTGCAGCAGATTTTAGTCTTTTCGGGGTCAACATTTCTTGCCTTTGCAGTTGCAACTCTTTCTTCAAGAGCTTTTGTTATACCCATAGCGTTGATAGGGTATGCAGCCTTGTCTGTTGAAAGGCAGATAACGGATTTAACCCCTGCATCAACTGCGGCGGTCAGAACATTATCTGTTCCGATAACATTTGTTTTAACAGCTTCCATGGGGAAGAATTCGCAGGAAGGAACCTGCTTGAGTGCAGCAGCGTGGAAAACATAGTCAACGCCCACCATTGCACCTCGGAGCGAGTCAATATTTCGCACATCGCCTATGTAAAATTTGATTTTATCAGCAACTTCGGGCATCTTTGCCTGAAATTCGTGACGCATATCATCCTGTTTTTTCTCGTCACGCGAGAAAACACGGATTTCCTTTATATCTGTTTTAAGAAAGCGGTTGAGAACCGCATTGCCGAATGAACCCGTACCGCCGGTTATAAGTAAAGTTTCGCCTTTAAAATCATACATTTTTATCATCTCCGTTGATTTGTTCTATGCAGGGTAAAACTGCACTACCCCAGTCTTTGAACCAGTGCTTGAGGTGAATATCGCAGTCGTTATGCTCAATGTTGAAGCGTATGCCTGGACACTGATCGTAATATGCAGCATTTCCTATATAATCTTCATCATAGAGCTTAAAATGGAGTGTATAACGGCCAGGCATAAAGTATTTCGTATCAAATAAAAACTCGGTCTGATTATTTCCTTCGGTATGCTTCAAGTTTCCCGCATAGATAACACCAACACCTTCAGTATCACTGCCTGAAACAACAATTTTCATTTTGATTCTATCAGTTGCATTGCTACAGTGCCAATCCATACGGAAACGAAATTTGTCTCCGTAATAGAAGTGGTTTGATTCAGCATCGAGAAGTTTGAACCCATCTATAAGATGTCGCAAATTGCATTTTGAGTTTCTTTGGAAATCTCTGGTGTCAAAATACACGGTATCATTAAAATCATCTTTCATATAAACCGCAATAGCTTGATCTGTGTCACCTTCAAAAGCAACCTGACCATGAGAAAGAACAATACAACGGTCACAAAGTTTTTTTACGGTAGACATATTGTGGCTTACATAAAGGATAGTTCGTCCTTCTTCTTCGGCAACCTTCTTCATTCTGTCGATGCATTTATTCTGGAAAGCAACATCACCGACAGCGAGGACTTCGTCCATAATCATAATTTCACTGTCAAGATGCGATGCAACTGCAAATGCAAGCTTGACCTTCATACCGCTTGAATATCTTTTTACGGGTGTGTCAATGAATTGACCGACTTCGGAAAACTCAACGATTTCATCAAATTTTTTGCTGATTTCGGATTTTGTCATACCAAGAATGGCACCGTTGAGATAAACATTTTCTCTGCCCGTAAGCTCGGGGTGGAATCCTGTTCCAACTTCAAGCATACTTGTTATTCTGCCGTTGAGATAGATATTGCCCTTGGTGGGTGCAGTAACACGACAAATCAATTTGAGAATAGTTGATTTACCCGCACCGTTTCTGCCGATAATACCGACTGTTTCACCTTTTTTGATGTCAAAAGATAAATCATTGAGTGCAAGAAAACGCTCATTCTTATCATATGCTTTCTCGCCGATTTTTAAGTTAGGGTCTTCTTTGTGACGTAATTTTGCGAGCTTTGACTGGATTTCACCTTTAAGCGTTGCACCGCCGATAGCACCGAGGCGGTATTCCTTTGAAACATTTTCAACTCTTATCGCTAATTCTTCCATACCGCACCTCACACTGTATCCATAAAGGTTTTTTCTGATTTACTGAACATCAATGCACCTATTATTGCTACCAAGGCAGTTATTATCCAGCTTATACCGTAGAACAACCAGTCCACTTCACCTGTGCCGAGAAATCCGTATCGGAAAAGGTTAATTGCGGGCGTAACGGGATTGAGCATATAGATTTTATAGATTATACCGTTCATAAGCTGCTCACGGCTGAACATATCATAGGCAACGGGGGAGCAGTATGACCAGAGTGAAACGCCAAAACCTACCACCATTGCAAGGTCGCGGTATTTTGTTGTAAGTGCAGATATAATCATACCAAAGCCCATTCCGAGAATTGCAAGCTGAATGAGAACAAGCGGAAACATCAGAATAAACATGTTGGGTTTCAATCCTGCATCAGTAATGAGGTAGTAACCCATAAAACAAAGCATAAAAGCAAACTGAATGAAGAAGCTGATAAACTGCGAAATTGCAGTTGAAATCGGCATAACAAGTCGGGGAAAATAAACCTTACCCAATATGGCAGAGTTGCCGGTAAATGTATGTGAAGTTTCTGTTAAACAGTTTGCGAAGAGAGTCCATACGATTGTTCCTGAAAGATAAAATATGAAGTTGGGAACTCCAGATGCACCCAGACCCGCTATGTTACCGAAGAAAACGGAGTAAACAACCGTTGTAAAAAACGGCTGTATAACTGCCCAGGCAGGGCCGAGAATAGTCTGTTTATATTTTGCAACAAAAGTTCTGCGTACAAAAAGGAATATAAGGTCTTTGCAGTTTTTAAGACCTTTTATGTCCATATTGAAGGCACTGTTGCTTGATTTAACAATGGTTGTCCATTTTTGTTGTGTCATAATATCACCTGAATTTTTCAGGAAGATTAACCCAGGAACCTAAAACTTCATCCCATTTTTCAGGCATAAAACTTTCCAATCCTGCGGAATGAAAGAAGGTTAATTCTCCAAAATAAAGTTTTTTATCCCAATAGTTAAAATCAACTCTGAGAGCAGATGTTCCATCAGATAGTATTTCGGCAAACTTGCACATTTTATCAAAGCAATCAGGCTTTGTGAATATATCACCAGCATTAGGATAATGTCCATCTTGCATATCTATATGATTCCACTGCATGTCATACATATCAACTTTTACTCCACCTTCACCGAAGCGATTGCTGTTTACCATTACAATTTTGGGAACACCGTTAAAACAGAACAGTTTGTAGTCGACCAGATTTTCGCCATTTGTGTTTTCCATAAATTTTTCACAAATAATTTTCCGTGGAATGTTTTTATATGGCCATTCTCTTTTGGATAAATAATAATCACGTTTAAGTTGTTCATTTAATTTATTTTTGACTTTTTCAACATCAAGAGTTGATTTATCCGTACAAATAGTTACATCACTATTGTGGTTGCATTTAAGAACAAATTTATCGGGTAGCACAGAAAAATTTATATCATCTGCATTATCCCATACACCAAGCAATGGAACCAAGTATTCTTCTCCGATTCTTTCTGCAACAAATTTCCGTGCGAGATACTTATCGACCATTACCGTGTAAATTGGTTTTCTGTCATAAAGCTTCAACCAATTTTGTTTTTCACAGAAAGTCTTGGGATTAGAAAGATTGATTTTTTTACCCATTCTTTCTTTATATAATTTTTTTATAAAAGATTTATCAGAAAGTATATAAGTTTCGGGATGCTGAATGGTAAAATACTTTTGGTATGTTTTAATGATTTTTCTTTTTGCTTTATGCATTTTTTCTAAAATAATCATCTTTATTCTCCGTTAAATATTATCTATAACTTCAAGCCATTTTTCTGATATTCTTTCTATCGAATGGGTTTTTCTGATTTTTGCTGCATTTTTGCTGCATTTTTCAGCCAACCCATCTTCTGTTATCATTCTAGCCATTGCATTCTTTAAAGCATCGGCATTACCTACGGGAACAAGCAAGCCGCTTTCTCCGTCTGTTATCATTTCTCTTGCCCCGCCGCCGCCGCAATCTGTACAAACGCAAGGTAATCCGATAGCCATTGCTTCAATCATTGAGTTTGATATTCCTTCGTAATCTGAAGAAGACACAAACATAGCACTTTTTAATACTATGTTGTGAATATCAGATGATGGTGGAAGTAAAAAGATACAGTCTTCAAGGTTTTTGCTTTGAATATAAGACACCAGTTCTTTTTTTTCTTTTGAAATATTAGATGCTCCTGTATCGGCATATAATTCGAGTTTGTAATCCGGGAATTCATAATGTAGTTTTTCAAAAGCCTGAACAAGAAGCATCAGATTTTTTTGCGGTGATAAACGGCAAAAATTAACGATTGTTTTATTACGGATTCCTTCGTAAGGTTGCGGAAGATTTGTTTTTATAGGATTATGAATCACATAAGCCTTTTTGCTTTCAGATATCTGATGTTCTGCTTTTTCTTCGTTGGTTTGAAAAACAAGGGCATCAGATTTTTTTATGGATTTTGAAGTGTATGCAAAAAATCTGTCACGAGAATATTTATCAGAAGAATTTGTTTCTGCATAGATGATTTTACACTTCAACCCTTTGGCAGCGTAATAAATCCTGTCAAAAATATTAAAACCAAAACATATGATTGTTGAATTTTTGTGTTGCAGTAAAAAAGATCTGGTATCAATACATTCTCTGTAACATTTTAACTTATAACTTATTTTGTGAAGTAGTTTTTTGAATGGTTTTGCTATATACTGAATTTTTTTTAAGGTGGAAATCTTTCGATGAATAATTCTATCGGATTTTACAACTGTATTCCTGTTTTTATTTTTTTTATAGAATTCCGGGACAATAACAATGTTTATTTTATCATTTAAATGATAATAGTTTTCATCTTTAATGGTAGAGTCTGTACCCCAAACAGCTAAGATATATACGGTATATCCATTTTGAGCAAACTGGTGGGCAAGATTAAAAGCTCTCCTTTGGGCACCACCGATTCCATATATACTAAATGCGATTATCAGTTCTTTATTCATATTATCTCACTTTCGACTGGCTAATTTAAAAAAAGAATCAAAAATATTTCTTTAGAATATTAAAAATAGCCGATGCAATTTTATTTTTCAATGTTTTTCTCACAAATTGTTTATATTTATCTCTTTTGAATATAAACAGCCAATATTTAAGATAAACCGAAAAGGCATTTTTTTTGCACAGTCCATAATATATAGCCTGATAATAATTACTGAGTTTTTCTTTTTCAATATAAGGCAGGGCGGCTTGTATCACTTCATCGTGTGCAATTTCGTTGAGTTTTTTTATTTTGTCAGAGAACAAAATAACCTTGCTTTCGAATTCATTTTTTACAACTGATGCAGCAAAAAAGAATGCACACAGATGCATCTGGTTGGTTAAATCCTGCTTTTTATAGTTTTCGACATCTTCATAGAGCTTGTCTATAAGAGGTCGGATAAGCTTCCAATAGTTTTTGGTGTATCCTCTTGAAAGAGAATCTGCATTTTCAACTGTTCTGTTGTGATATAAATATTCATCACTGAGAGAAATATATTTTTGTGCACAAAGTGTGGTTTCAAAGGTCAGTTGCAAATCCTGACTTCTTCTGAAGTTTCTTCCAAAAGATATGTTGTTTTCTCTGATTAGAGCAAGTTTGTAAATTCTGAGACAGTTGCTCCAACGAATAACGGAGTTTGACCCTTTTGGGCTTATCCCGGCAAGAGAACGGGGAAGGATTTCCTTCTCAATACCGTTTCGGTCATATATGCCGGGTTTAAGATGAATTCGGTCTGTTTCGCTGTCGTTAAAGAAACAGTTGCAAAATACTATATCGGCACTTTCTTCCGATGCTTTTTCATACATTCTTTCATACATATTAAGTTCAATCCAGTCATCGGAATCAACGAAACCAATATATTCGCCGCTTGCTCTCTCAATTCCGTCCTGACGTGCAGCGGCAAGGCCTTCATTTTCTTTTTTATAGTAAATGATACGGTTATCTTCAGAAGCATATTTTTTGCAGATTTCGGATGAGCCGTCGGTTGAACCGTCATCAATTATAATTATTTCAATATTCTTTAATGTTTGGTTAACAATGCTGTCAAGGCATTTGACAAGATATTTTTCAGCATTATATACGGGAACAATAACGCTTACAGCAATATTGTTTTTCATAATAACCTCTCATAAAACTATATTATTTTTCTGCTTTTTCTTATCTCAAACAAATAAGGTATATAAATAAAAGGAACATTAAAAAGTATATTTAATATCTTAACGGGATTTTTTTGATTTGACATACCGAAATATGATATTTCAGCCCATTTTTTCCAAAGAGTTTTATTCATTTTCTTTTGGTTATAGATTTTACATTTTTTGTTTTGCTTCAAAAGTGTTTTTATCCACTTTTTGCATCTTATATCATAGGGCTTGCGGCTGAAAAGGAAATCTTTGTGGATTTCTGCATATATCTCATCAAATTCAAGATGAAGTTTATCAAGTTGCTCTTGCATAATCTGAATTGCAATATTTTTTTGCAACTCTTTTTTGTCGGATGAAACAGCTTTATTATGCACACGGTAGTTTAAAAGCGTTTCGGGAATGTTTGCACATTCTGCAATTTCACTGCAACTGACCCACATACGGTAATCCTGAGCGAGGGGATAGTTTTCATTGTATGTTATTTTGTGTTTAAGTAACAGATTGTGGTTGAACATTGCTGTGGGGTGAACAATATTAGGATAATTTCCAAAAAGAAGATGTATCTGAAAAGCTTCTTTATCAGGGATTTTTCTGCAAATAAATTTGTTGCTGTGTTTTGTCTGCCAATCTCCGATTAATTCAACACCTGTGCCGCAAACAATATGGTCAGGGTGATTTTTGAGAAATTCAACCTGTTTTTCAAATCTGGTTTCAAGAGAAATATCATCAGCATCCATTCTTGCAACAAATTCGCCTTTGGCAACAGCAAGACCTCTGTTAAGCGATTTGGTTATGCCGAGATTTTGTTCGTTTTTGATAATTTTTATTCTGTCATCTGTGTAAGATTCAATTATTGATAAAGAGTTATCTGTTGAACAATCATCTATTATTATAAACTCAAAATTCTGATATGTCTGGTTCAGAATGCTTTCTATAGCTGAACACAGATATTCTTCAGGTGTGTTGTAGTTACTCATTATAACGGAAACAAGGTCTTTTTCCGGAATCATTTGAAACATCACACTCCTTTGATTGTTCTTTTAAGCTTTTTTAAATGATTGTAAATTTTATTTTTTAACAAATAAATTTTTAATAAGATATATTTTTTGTTTATCAGCATCTGATAGAGTTTTATGCTGTTTGGGTTTGCATATTTTTGAGGATTTTCAATAATCTCTTCAAAAAGCATAGAGTTCCAATTATATTCAAGAACTGTTTTGCGATCATTTCTGTTTTTTGCATATTCATAATGCTTTCTGAAAAGATACATTGCGTTGCTGAAACATGCACTGTATATTTTGTTTACTGTTTCTTCATTGTTCATTCCCCATGCAGGGAGAAGCTCTATAAAGCGTTGATATAGGAAAAGTATATTTTTTCTTTCGATTTTTTGCGGGTTATACGAACGGGAAATACTTTCGGTTATAATTCTGTAATTATACAAAGGCTTGTCGATGTTTATGATTTTTTGGCAAGCGGTTAAGAAGTAAGATATAATATATGCATCTTCCGCAATATCCTTATTCTTAATGGCGCTGTAATCTGTAGGATCGTTTTTAAGAATTTCAGTTTTAATTGCTTTTGTCCATAAAGTATTTAAGTGCGGTGTTGTTATAAGCAATTCATAAAGCTTTTTCTTTTGTTCACCTTCAAAAATCTCGATGTCATTCCAAACAGATATATTACGAGGTTTTTTATTGCCGTTTTCATAATAACAAAATGAATACATAACCATATCCGTATCGGGATTGTTATTGAGAACACTGTCGATTGTTTCAAGCAGATTTGTTTCAACGAAATCATCTGAATCGCAGAAAAGACTGTATTCACCCGTTGCGTTTCTTATAGCTTCGAGTCTTGCAGAGGTATGTCCTCCGTTTTCTTTATGAATAACTCTGATTTTGTCAGGGTTGTTTTTTTTATAACTGTCGCATATCAAGCCTGATGAATCGGTTGAGCCGTCATCAACAAGGATAATTTCATATTCACCTTTATAGGTTTGGTTAAGCAAAGATTCAACACACTGCTCAAGATATTTTTCAACATTATATACGGGAACGAGTATGCTGAATTTCATTGCTTCACCCCTCCAAAAGATTTTTCCATTGTTCTTTGTATTTCTCAAATTCGTGCGAATAGTCGGTTGATTTGAGAGTGTTTATTATTTCACCGTATTTTTCTTTATCATCAATGAGATTGATTATGCTTTCGGCAATAGCATCGGGTTTGATTTCGCAAATCAAACCGTTTTTATCATTTTCAACAAGCTTGCATCCGCCGACGGTTGCGGTTGTAATAACGGGCTTGCCCAGCCTGTGAGCTTCGATAATAGTAACCGGCATAGCTTCCTCATATGACGGCTGAATATATATATCACAGTCTGCCATATAGGGATAGGGATTTTTCTGCATTCCGGTGATGATGATATTATTCTCAAGTCCGTATTCGGTAATCTTATGCTCAAGATTGCCTCTTTCGGGACCGTCACCGACGAAATACCAGATAAAATCAACATTATTTTTCTTGAGGATTTTGGCGGCATTAGCAGCCAAATCAAAGCCTTTTACGGGAGCAAATCTTCCGCAGGAACAGAGAATAGTTTTATCTGTTTCTGGAATCGAAAACTCTTTGCTTTGTTCGGTTATCAATTCTTTATCTGTGTAGTTTTCAACAATCTTTATCTTACCTATCGAATCGGGATACCATTCTTCAAGCAGAGCTTTTTGCTGCTCGTGCAAAGCGGCAACGGTTGTATAATCAGGAATCACGGCATTATGAATCTCGGGGGTATCATTTGTGCTTGTGTGATAAAAAATGATTTTTTTATCAGCATTTATGCATTTATCAACAAACAGAGCAACATACCCCTGAACATAAGCTACAGCAATATCATAATGAGTATTGCCGAAATAAGTTTGCTTTTCGTATTGCATTGCATCCTGACGGATTCTTTCTTCAAGAGTGTTGTTGAGCTCGTCAGCTTTATTTTTTTTACCTAACAACTTTGCAATAAGGGCTTTGAACTGCAAGATAACCGCATACGGTTTTCTGTAATAGCGGTTAGGGTCGGTATTTATAATTATATTTACTCTTTTATCAATAAAAGGAAGAAGATCGGTGCGGTTTTTGCGAAGATATAAAGTGACATCGTATTTGTTATAGTCAAGTGCTTTCAAAGCGGATATGAGAGATTTCTGCACACCGCCTATAGTCATATGGTGAGCTACTATTAAAAGTTTTTTCTTCATTTACAACAGCTCCATCCATTTTTTTGCTGTATTTTCAAGAGAGAGTTCGTTTCTGATTTGTGCGGCATTGCGAGAAAGCTTATCTGAAAACGCTTTGTCACTTGCAATCTTTTTCATTGCTTCGCACATTTCTTTTGCGTTGCCGACTTCGGTAAGAATACCGTTTTCATTATTCTTTATAACTGCATTAGCTCCGCCTATGGGGCAGTCGGTACAGACAACCGGCATACCGATTGCCATCGCTTCAAGCATCGCGTTGGACATACCTTCATAATCCGATGAATTGACATACATTGCATCGCGGATAATCAGGTCATGAACCTGTGCGCTGAACGGCATAAAATCAATATATTCTGTAATACCGAGCTTATCTGCAAGAGATTTTGTTTCGTTGAGTGAAGCTCTGTCATCATCGTTCTGAGGTTTGCCGATGATTTTTAATCTGTAATCGTTGAATTCTTTATGAAATTCTGCGAACGCTTCAACGAGCACGGGCAGATTTTTCTGCCTTGAAATACGGCAGAAGGTAGTGACATATTTTTCTCTTTCACCGAAATACGGCTCGGGAAGCTTGTCGTTTATGGGATTGAAGATAACCGTTCCTTTTTCGGAAATGTTATCGGGATAAGCTGCCTTTGCATCGTTTGTCTGAAAAACAACCGCATCGGCACGCTGATAATATTTTTTAATAAAATTGCATCCGTAACGCTTTTTTAAAAGCCTTTTCGGATCTCCTCTTTCGGAGATAACAACTTTATTGGATAAACCTTTTGTGGCAATAAGAGTCATCGGTACAGACGGCTGAAGAAACGAAACAACCTTTGCATCAGGTTCATTTTTCAATTTTCCTCTTAAACTTTTTATTTCTGAATGATACTGAGAAAAGAATGAAAGATATGCAAAACAAGTAGGAACGGCTATTCCAAACAGTTCTAAAGGTTTGCAGATAAGCGATGAAAGAATTTCCAAAGCTTTGAAAATTAATCCGTTTTTTTGCTTTTTGTAAACAGAAGCTATCGGAATATCAGAATCAAGGTCACGGTTTATTATATCTTCTGTTGTTGAAGATGTGAGCAAAAATTCGCAGTCATATCCGTTACGGTGAAATTCGTTAAGCAATAGAGATGCAACTCTTTCAGCACCTCCGCCTTTCATAACGGGCATAACC
This sequence comes from uncultured Clostridia bacterium, assembly GCA_937880805.1. Taxonomy (GTDB): domain Bacteria; phylum Bacillota; class Clostridia; order Oscillospirales; family Acutalibacteraceae; genus CAG-177. The sequence continues at coordinate 52,447 of CALGRR010000131.1, read as the reverse complement.
ATCAGAATTTTTTTATTACTGCTCATCTTGTTCCTTTCAACAGTCTGCCAACTGTTTTATCAAATATTTTATAAATAAACCAGAAAACTTTTCCGTAGCAACGCATTTTTAATGCGGTATTACCGAATGCATTTTTTTCGAGAATGTCTTTTTTGAAAACCTTAAGTTCGTTTTTACAACTTTTTTTATCGTTCTTATCAAGCTTTTCGAAAACGTTGAAAAGATTAAAGGCACATCTGGAAACATACCCATATACAGCTGTGTTGCTTTTATCAAGCTCATTTGTAAACTCTGAATTATATTGATAAACTGCCATATAACTTGTAAAATGTTTTTTTGTTTTTGATGAGGTCATTATTGAGTTTTTACGGTATCTGCGATAGTAAAGAGCATCAGAGCACTGCGAAACAGTTGATGCCTTGCAAAAAAGTTGATATGTGAATACCATATCTTCATAAAGAATATCGGGAACAAATCTTATTTTACTCTCTGACAAAAAATCTTTTCTTATAAAAAGCAAGGGTACGGCACTGTGAAATTCCTTATTTTCAGTCATCCGAGCGAAAATATTGAGACCGCTGTCTGTTTGATAACGGTTTTTTCTTATGTAGTTCTGCTTAACGGTGAAATCATTTGTATCCGCAAAAGAAACCGCATCAAAGAAAACTATATCGCTGTTATCTTTTTCTGCAATTTTAATAAGAAGTTCAAGAGCATTTTCAGCGATATAATCATCGCTGTCAAGGAAATAAACATAATCGCCATTTGCCTCTGAAAGTCCTGCGTTTCTTGCGACGGAAAGTCCGCCGTTCTTCTGATGAATAACAGTGATTCGCTCATCTTTATCAACATATTCATCGCAGATTTCGCCCGAGGAATCCGTTGAGCCGTCATTAACAAGAATTATTTCAAAATTCTCATATGTCTGTTTCAGAACGCTGTCAACACATTCACGCAGGTATTCTTCAACGTTATAAACGGGTATTATTACGCTTATGAGAGCCTGATTTTCCATTATCTTATCTCAATCTTTCTTTGATAACAATTAAAACAGTTGCAATGAATTTCTTTGCTTCCGAAACAAAGCCGTAGGAATAATGTTTTTTCATTATTTTTTGAATTCTGCTGTCAATATCAACATCAGTCAGAACGGGATTTTCGATTGCTTTTGACAAATCAACACGCATTTTTTCGTTGTCTTCCGATTTGCTGTGAACACCCGATTCATCGCAGCCGATATTGCTGTTATATGAAAATCTCGGATAGACCGTAAGAAGATTATTTTTTACAAGGTGTGCACCGAAGCGAACCGACCAGGAGCTGCCGTTACCTTTTGTCTGACGGTAAAGACGCATAAATCTGTCGCTGCCGTTAGAGTTGAGTCGGCGGATAAGCTTGGGAGAATTATAGAAATCTTTCATTTCCTTAAGTTCCCAGTCAACGCCGTCCCAACGGTCTTTCCAGGTTGCCCAGGTCCAGCTGCACGAACGGTATGCGGCGAAAACATCTTTTTTATAATCATCGGGTAAATCTATCATCGGAGTGTAGCCTGCGATTGAACCGATTCTTTTGTTGCTTTCGTAGAAATCAAGAGCGTTATTCATAAAGCTGAGGAAAAACGGAGAAACCTTGCAGTCATCCTCAACAACGATTGCCCTGCCGTATTTGTTGATAACTTCTGTAACCCCTGCGATAACGGATGCGGCAAGCCCCTTATTAAAGGGACTTTCTGTAACGGTAACGGATTTGAAATCGCCCGAATCCTTTATTGCCGCAACGGCGGCACGCACTTCGTTGACCTTTTCTTTGCCTGCTTCGTTTTTTGCACCGTCAGAGAAGATGAAAAGATCTGAATCTTTTGCTTCGTTGCAGGCGGAGAGAGCATTATACACTTGGATAAAATGGTCTGCACGGTTATATACGAATATTATAATCGGTGCGTAACTCATATTATTTCTCCTCCGGAGTAACGGAATTAATCCGAACTGTGTTTTTTATCGGATGATTTCCGCCTTTTCTTCGTTAAAATACTCGCAAATCCGTCGAGGATTTGCTCCGTTTTGTGCCTTGACAAGCCAAAAATCCCCACGATAAAAAATCTTCGACCTGAAAGCGGAAGATTTTAAAATGATTTTTGGCGATTGAGGGAGCAGGAAGGCTAACGCCTTTCAATCCCGAAACGCCGAAAAGCGTTAAAAATAACCGCTTTCAGGCATAGTTTGGATTATTCCGTTACTCCAAAATGTCTGTATAAGCATCAATAAGCAGTTGTGCGTTTCTTTCGGCGTTGTGGGTAATGAGTGCCTTTTTCTTACCTGCTTCGGAAAGTGAGAGAGCAAGTTCATCGCTGTCAAATACACGCTTTAAATTCCACGCAAGAAGCTTTGGGTCATCATTTCTGTAGAAGAGGGCTTCCTTGCCGTCTTCTGCCATATCGGAAACGCCGCCCACATAGGCCGAAACGCAGGGCGTGCCCACCATCATTGCTTCGCCGAGGGTGTTTGGGCTGTTTTCAACTGTTGAGCATAATACATATGCATTGACCTTTGAGAGCCTTTCGGCAACCTGCTGTGCCTTGAGAGGACCTGTAAATTCGATATGTTCCTGCACACCGAGGTCGTATATGAGTTTTTTGAGATATGCGGCGTAGCCCTTTTTGAGGAATGAACGCTTGTCATTTTCCTGATAGGGCTTGTAGCCTGCAACATAAACCTTGACATCGGGATATTCTCTTATCAGATAGGGGAGTGCCATAACAACAAAGTGAACACCCTTGAGTGCACTGTAGCCGTTGCCTATATAAATTGAATGCCTTTCAGCCTTTTCAATGCTCCATTTTTCTTCATAGAACGGTTTGCGGAGAATTCGGCTGCAGGGGTAATACTTTGCACCTGGATTTATTGCATAGGAATGTGCTCTGTCCCAGGTTGTTCTGCCGAGAATATAGTCGGCATTTTCTATTATTTCTTTTTCGGATTTCATACGGGGCTTATACCATTTTGTTTTGCGAAGATGCATAATCCAGGCAGAAAAGATTTCTGTCAGTGATTTTGAAAACATCATATCGTCAATGGGAAGCTGACCGCACTGATAGGCATATTGCCCGTTGAGAATTCCCTGAAGAGAAACAACGGCGGGAATACCGCGTTTTTTTGCGGTGAGCTGCATTGCTCTTGCGTGAAGAAACTCTGTGCCTTCAATGTTTATAATATCGGGCTTGAAATCCGAAACAATCTTATCACATTTTGCTTCAAGCTCAGCAAGAGAAGTTGAAGAGGTATAGTAAAGGCTGAGATATGTTACACCGTCAATCGTTTCGCAAAAGCTGAGATTTTCTTCGCATTTGCACACGATACCGAGCTCAACATCGCTGTTTTTGCTGAGCTGTTCAGCCATGGATTCAACCCATCCGCCGAGAACCTCGGATTTTTTTCCGAGCTTAACCGAAACTGCGGCAGGTATTAAATTAACTGTCCATAAAACCTTCATGTTTTTTCAGCTCCGGTCCATTTAATAATATCTTCAAATAAAAGAGACGAAACAATCATAACCATACAGGAGAATGAATAATTGAATGAATCAAACAACGAAACAAACATCAGCGTGATGAGGGTTGCGTTGGCGGCTGACAAGATAAATTTATTGTTGAAATGATGCTTGTAGTGAAGGGGAACGTGATAAATCATCATTGCAAAGGCATATCCGCCAAGCCAACCGTATTTTGCTGTGATATCCATAAGAGCAGAGTGTCCGCCGCCGCTTTCATGCCAAAGAGAGCCGATAATAGGATATTTGAGCATATCTGAAAGGCTGTTTAAATAAGCGTTGATTCTGACCTGAATGGAGTCGCCCGTAACGCCCGTTTCCGATGTTGAAACAAGGTCGTTTACTTTTCTTGCAACAGCGGTGCCGTCAAATGTTTCGAGTATCCATTCACGGAACGGTTGAATATACAGGATTGCAGCCATAATTGCGGCAAACGCCAGAATTGTAACGATAAACGCAGGGATAATGTTTTTGCCTCTGTAAAAAACCAGAAGTATAAGTCCTATTGCACTTGCAAAGAGAGCTATCGAATAACCTGCCAATTCAAGGACTCTCACAAATGTATATGCCCATACTACGCCGACAGCAAATAAAAGCTTGTTGTTTTTTAAAGCCTTGAAGGTCCAGGCAACAATAAGGGGAGAAATGCAAACCTGAGGATAAATAAGGCTATAGCCGCCGATGCCCTGCCTGAGATAATCATATGTTGCTTCGTCGTCACGAACGAGAAGTCGTGCAATGGTGTGGTCTTCTATAAGAATGCTGAAGGTTTTGTAATTCCATATTGTCAGAAGAATGAGAACAATCGGAACAATGCCGGCAAGCTCATCCCATTTGTCATCATAGAAATATGTCATCATAAAACAGATAACAAGCATAATAAGCGCAATTTGCTTTATAAGAGCAGAAAAGTCATATCTTTCAAAATAAACAACCACCATAACCGCAACCAGAAAGAAAATTGCACCGATTTGCTCCTTGCCGAGGGTTATCGGATTTTCTCTGACAAACCATATTGCTACCCACAGCACGGCACATACGAGAGCGACGATTCGGTAAACTGTGTCTACCTGAAGAGGCGGAGAGATTGTCCATATAACAAGATAAAGCACGGCGATCTTTTGAATAAAACCGAGCGAGAGCACGTTTTTGAACATCTTTTCCCCCCTTTAGATTTTTTATTTCAGCCAGTTTTCTGTCGGCTGAATGAATGTTTCATAATGAAATGTTGTGTTGAGGGCTTTATCATCAGATTTATTTTCAATCTGATAAAGCATTGCTTCGGATATGCGTTCTGTTGTCATATCCGTTAAAAGACTGCCTTTGCCGCTTTTTCTGATATATTCGCCGACGTCGCTGACATCGGTTGTAATTATCGGAACACCGCAGGTGAAGCTTTCTGCGAATTTTGTCGGGAAACCTGCATTGTTGCGTTTATCGGAACGGCGGATGAATATATAGCAGTCGCATCCGAGAATAGATTTTATTGTTTCTTCGTGGGACAACCTTCCCGTAAATGTGATTTTATTACGCACATTTTTGGGGATAAAGCACTCGGGATTAATATTATTGAATTCACTTTCGGTGATACCGATAATGCGAAGATGAGTGTTTTTTTTGTTTATATTGCAGAATGCCTCAACAATCTTATCAATACTTTCCTTTTTACCGTCGGGCAAACCTGCAAAGCAGAATTCAAAAACGCCCTCGTGATTTTCGGGCTGCTGATGCCATATACGGTCATTGATGTCAACAAGCGGCGGAAGAGTGAGGAGTTTTTTTGCCTTTTTGTATTTTTTCTCCATCATTGAGCTTATGGCAATTATACCGTCGGCAACCTTGTGAGCAAAATTGCTTATGAGAAATTCGTCAAATATCTTAAAAAGTCTTTTTGAAAGCGAACCGTCGGTATACTTTGTCCATTCAGCACAGTCATAGCAGACTTCGATGTTTCTCTTTGAAAAAACTTTCTTTGCTTTCATAAGAGTGAACATCGGCACGTTATAAAGAATTATTTTTTTAACATCGCTGTAATTCTTCATAACAGCTTCAATATGCTCAACGCTCAGCATATGCTTCAGCCATTCCTTGGTTGATTTCGGGTGAGCGTGCTCAAACATATCATCACAGCCTTCAACGGGTCTTAAACCCTCAAAGGAATCCTCTGAAGTGCCGATGAAAACCGTTTTGTATCCGAGCTTATCAAAAAGCTTTCCGTTTGAAACAACTCTGTTTGCCGATGCACTTTTATCGGGCAGAGTGAATCCGCCGTAATAAATTATTGTATTCATAAATTCTCTTTATACCATTCGATTGCGGCTTCAATTCCTCTTTCAAAGCTCCATTCGGGCTCATAGCCGAGAAGCTCTTTTGCTTTTGAAATATCGGCGTTGCTGTGCTTGATGTCGCCTGCACGGTCGGGTCCGAAATTCGGCTCAATATCAACATTCAGAGCCTTGGTTAAACCGTAATAAATATCAATAAGATATTCTCTGCCGCCGTAGGCAATGTTGAACGCTTCGCCCGCAGCCTCGTGAGGTGCAAGGCAGGCCTTGAGATTTGCTTCGATAACATTTTCAATATATGTGAAGTCACGGCTTTGCTTACCGTCACCGTTGATGGTGGGAGTTTCGCCGTTTATAAGCATTTTTATGAATTTGGGAATAACTGCGGCATATGCACCGTCGGGAGTCTGGCGTCTGCCGAAAACGTTGAAATAACGCATTCCGTAGGTGTCAAGACCGTAGTGCTTTGTATATTGCTTTGCCCATTCCTCATCGCATCTCTTGGTGAGAGCGTAGGGGGAGAGAAGATTGCCTTCTCTGCCCTCCTTTTTGGGAAGGTTGGGTTCATCGCCGTAAACGGATGACGATGATGCGTAAACAAACTTTTTAACGCCGTTCTGTCTTGCGGCCTCAAGCATATTGAGAGTGCCGCTTATATTGTTTGCACAGTAAAAAAGAGGCATTTCAATGCTTCTGGGAACACTTCCCCATGCAGCCTGATTAAGAACGTAGTCAACACCCTCGCAGGCTTTCATACAAACGTCAAGGTCTTTGATGTCGCCCTTTATGAATTCATAGTTGGGGTTTGAGAGGAACATATCAACATTTTTTTGCGAACCTGTTGATAAATCGTCAAGGCAGCGTACTCTGTATCCCATTTCAAGAATGGCTTCGCAGAGGTTTGAGCCTATGAAGCCCGCACCGCCCGTTACGAGAAAAAGTGAATTTTCGGGAAAAACAAGATGTCTGTAACCCATTATTAAAGCCTCCAGTACTGATAGCCCGCTTCTGTGTAGGTCTTTCTGTCAAGCACGCCCTTAACATCAACAAGAACCTTGCCTGAATTATCGCCGTTTGCAAAAAATGAATCAATATCGTTCATTGCAAAGCTCATAAACTCCGTGTGACCTACTGCAATGATAACTGCATCCATATCTTTGATAGTGTTAATATCAACGAATTCGATTCCGTAATGCTGTTTACCCTCTTCTGCATCTGCAACGGGGTCGGAAACAGCGGGAGTTATGCCGTATTCGGCAAGCTCATTTATAATATCGATAACTCTTGTGTTTCGGGTATCGGGGCAGTTTTCCTTGAAGGTGAAGCCGAGGATTGCAACCTTTGCATCCTTAACATTCTTGCCTGCGGCAATGAGCTTTTTAACAACGTTTTCTGCAACATACTTGCCCATATCGTCGTTGATGCGTCTGCCTGCAAGAATAACCTGGCTGTGATAGCCGAGCTGCTCTGCTTTATATGTAAGATAATAGGGGTCAACGCCGATGCAGTGTCCGCCCACAAGACCCGGGAAGAATTTAAGGAAGTTCCATTTTGTGCCTGCGGCTTCAAGAACTGCCTTTGTGTCAATTCCCATCTTGTTGAAAATGATTGAAAGCTCATTCATAAATGCGATGTTTATATCACGCTGGCTGTTTTCAATAACCTTTGCAGCTTCAGCAACCTTGATGCTTTCCGCACGGTGAACGCCCGCTTCAACAACAAGCTCATAAACCTTTGCAACAATATTGAGAGTTTCAGCATCCATACCGGAAACGATTTTAACGATGGTTTCAAGTCTGTGTACCTTGTCACCGGGATTTATTCTCTCGGGAGAATAGCCGATTTTGAAATCAACTCCGCATTTAAGACCCGATTCCTTTTCGAGAATGGGAACACAAATATCCTCGGTAACACCGGGATAAACGGTTGATTCAAAAACAACAACCGAACCCTTTGTGAGGTTTCTGCCGAGAATTCGGCTTGCACCCTCAACGGGAGTGAGGTCGGGTGTGTGGTCATCGTTAACGGGAGTGGGAACTGCAACAATGTGGAACTTTGCCTCACGGAGCTTTGTTTCATCGCAGGTGAATTCAACTGTTGTGTTCTTTATTGCTTCGTCCCCTACTTCGAGAGTGGGGTCAACGCCGCTTTTATAAAGCTCAATCTTCTTTGCGTTGAGGTCATAGCCTATAACATCAACCTTTTTGGCAAATGCAACGGCAATAGGCATTCCCACATAGCCAAGACCTACAAGTGAAATTTTTTCTTCTTTAGCGAGAATTTTTTCATAAAGATTTTTAAACATAGCTTTACTCCCTTACTTACACAAAGCGTTGATTTTTTCAAGATACGCTTCAATAACTTTTTTGCGTGAGAAGTTTTCTTTTATATATTCTCTGCCTTTTTTGCCCATTGATTTTCTTTCTTCGTTGGGCAGAGCAAGGAACTTTTTGATTTGTTCGCAGAGAGCATCAACATCTCCGCCGTGATAGAGAAGACCTGTTTCGCCGTCGATAAAAGTTTCCTGACAGCCGGGATTATCGGTTGAGATAATGGGTCTGCCGCTTGATGCACTTTCCAAGAGCACATTGCTCATACCTTCTCCGTAGGTTGAGGGATGAATTGTTGCGTGCGAAGCGGCAACAAAGGGCTTTATGTCTTTTTGGCTGCCTCTGTATTTTATTATGCCCTTTTCTTCAAGCTCCGAAAGAAGTTTTTCATAGTGTATTTCGGTGGGCTCAATAAATCCGAGCATATTGAATTCTGTGCTGGGATATTCGGCTTTTATCCTTTTTGCGGCCTCGATATAATCGTCAACGCCTTTATCGTGAAGAATTCTGCCCATATAATTGAAAACAACCTTTTCGCTGTTCTTACCGTCACCGCCATCGGGATAAGGCTGAAGCGGGTATCTTTCGGTATTTACACCCGAGCCGGGAATAAGTCTGTGCTCACCCTTAACCATTCCAGTTTCTTCGGCAAGCTTCATATTGGTTGAATTCTGAAACATAACACAGGCTGAACGGCGGAATGAAAACCTGAACATTTCCATTACAAGCTTCTGCACAAAGCCGCCCTCGTTAAGCACACTGCCGAATCCCGTAACATTACTTATAACGGGTATTCCGAGAAGCCAGGCAGCAATTCCCGCATAAACATTGGGTTTTGCGGTGTAGGTCAGCACAACCGACGGTTTATTCTTGATAAAGAGCCTGAAATAATGAAGAAAAAGCTTTAAATCCGCAACAATATTTGTTCCTCTTCTGTCGATAACGGGGTCATCGTAGCGGTATTCAATATGCTTCATCAGCTCAAATTTTTCGCCGTAAGGGCAGGAAATGAGCATTTCGTAACCTGCATCAATTATTGCCTCGATAAGCTCTTTTCTGAAACAATAAATATCGTCGTTATCGTTTGTAAGCAGAGCGACAAGATGCTTTTTGTTTTTCATTTTTATTTCCTCTTATTTAAAAACCGCAAGAACGGTAAGTATCATAACTTTTATGTCGTCAATAAAGCTGAAGCTTCTGATTGCGGCAAGGTTATATTTCATTTTATCGGGAAGAACAACCTCGAGATATGTTTTTTCAACATCTTCTGCGGCATCAAGAAGCTCATTTTCATCTTTGTAATAAACACTTGCTTCCGAGGTTATGCCTGCGGGCATAAGAAGAGTTGCCATCATTTCGGGAGTATATTTTTCAACATATTTCGGCACCTCGGGTCTTGTGCCGACGAATGTCATTGTACCCCTTAAAACGTCAATGAGCTGGCTGAATTCGTCGAGCTTATATTTGCGGATGAATTTGCCCGTTTTTGTTATTCTTGAATCGCCGCCCACTGTTAAAAGCGAACCCTTATCGGCATCGGTTACCATTGAACGGAATTTGAAAATGCGAAAATGCTCGCCGTATTGAGTAACCCTGGTCTGTCGGTAAAAAACGGGACCTTTTGAATCAAGCTTTATTGCGATTGCAAGAATGATAAACAGGGGAGAAAGAAGCGTTAAAAGGGTGAATGACACAACTATATCAAAGATGCGTTTTAACAAAAGCTGAAACTTCTTTTTGCTGAGCAAATCATAGTATTCTTTTACTTCGGGTATCTGCATTTCTTTGGGAAGGTCATTCCATTTTCGCAGTATCATAGCTTTCTCCCTTAAGTATATTTTTTAACAACCTCTGAAAAGTTTTCGCAAACAATTCCAACATCGTTATCGGTAAGCTTTGTGTGAAGGGGAAGAGTGATTTCGTTTCTGAAAAAGTTATGTGCATTGGGGAAATCGGCAATATCCCAGCCGAGATTTTTATAGGCGGTCATCATCGGAAGCGGCTTATAGTGAACATTGCAGGCAATTCCTCTTTCCGCCATTTCGGTAATAATTGCATTTCTTGTTTCCTCGGTTATGCCGGGGATTCTTGTTATGTAAAGATGCCCCGATGAAGAGTGACCTTCTCCGAAATGAGCGAGATACTGAATTCCGAGAGAATCGCACATCCCGTTATATTTATTGATGATTTCTTTTCTTCTTTCCATAAGCGACGGGTAACGCTCAAGCTGCTTAAGACCTATAGCCGCCGTTATATCCGTCATATTGCATTTATACCACGCACCGACAATGTCATATTCCCAGGCGCCTGCTTTGGTTTTGGCAAGTGCGTCCTTTGACTGACCGTGAAGACTGTAGAGCGAATATTGCTTATAAAGCTCTTCATCATCAATTCCGTCAATGCTTTTCCAGGTTGCGGCACCGCCCTCTGCGGTGGTGAGATTTTTTACGGCGTGAAATGAAAATGATGTGAAATCCGCAATCTGACCTGCGTTTTTGCCGTTTCTTGTTGCACCCAGAGCGTGAGCACAGTCTGCACAAACCGCAACTCTGCCTATGGCACGCTGAATATCGTTGGCAGGAGTGAAAAGCTGCTTTTTGTTTTCAACGGCGGCAAATATTTTGTCATAGTCACATATGATGCCTGCAAGGTCAACGGGGATAATCGCCTTTGTTTTTTCGTTTATGGCTTCTTCCATAAGGTCATAATCCATCTCAAAGGAATCGGGCTTGCTGTCGATAAATATAACCTTTGCACCAACGTGAATTGCCGCCGACGCGGAAGCGGTGTATGTGTAGGCAGGAACAATAACCTCATCGCCTTCACCGATGCCGAGCATACGCAGATTAAGTTCAAGTGCGGCAGTTGCCGAGCTAAGGCAGGCAACTTTTTGAGTGCCGCAGTATTCTGCAAGTCTGCGTTCAAACTCCTTTGTTCTCGGGCCTGTCGTTATCCAGCCTGAACGGAGGGCTTCGCAAACTTCACTTATTTCTGCCTCTGTTATATCGGGAGGGCTGAAATATATGTTTTCCATAACTTTTCCTCTTTCTCATTTTTCGGTTTTGTATGTGGGAACCATTTCTTTTACTTTCTCTGTTATTGTGCTGCTGTTTTCATATGCCGCAGCCATAAGTTCTTCAAGTTGCTTCTGGAACAAATCGGTGTCAAACTTGATGGGATTGCCGATATGAATCAGCTTGTTGGCGGTGGTTTTGAGCCCTTCCTCTGCCATCAATTTTTCTTCATAAAGCTTTTCACCCGGCCTTAAACCCGTGTATTCGATTTTGATGTCAACATCCGGTTTGAGGCCTGAAAGCTTAATAAGATTTCGGGCAAGAGTATCGATTTTGACGGGCGAACCCATATCGAGAACGAAGATTTCGCCGCCTTTGGCATCTGCACCTGCAAGAAGAACAAGCGAAACAGCTTCGGGTATAGTCATAAAGTATCGTATTATTTCGGGGTGGGTAACCGTAACGGGACCGCCGTTTTCAATCTGACGCTTGAAAAGAGGAACAACCGAACCGTTTGAACCGAGCACATTGCCGAATCTGACGGCAACAAATTCCGTTCTCACATTTTCGGGAACACTTTTTGAAGCGGCATTTCCGTCATCTTCAAGATGAGTGAACATTCTGGGAATTTCTTTTTGCTTGTTTTCTTTGATTTTTCTGTCAAACGACTGAATAACCATTTCGCAAAGACGTTTGCTTGCACCCATAATATTTGTTGGGTTAACCGCCTTGTCTGTGCTGATGAGCACAAATCTGCTGCAGTTATTCACCATTGCCGCATAGGCTGTTTTATATGTGCCGATAACATTATTTTTTATTGCTTCGCAGGGGCTGTCTTCCATAAGAGGAACGTGTTTATGTGCTGCTGCGTGATAAACAATATCGGGCTTGAATTTTCTGAAAACATAGTCAAGTCTTCTTGAGTCACGCACCGAACCGATGAGCACTTCAAGATTCATTTCGGGGAATTTATCACGAAGCTCCTGCTGAATTGCATATGCATTGTTTTCATATATATCAAAAATAATAAGTCTTTCGGGCTTGTGTGCCGCAACCTGACGGCAAAGTTCGCTGCCGATTGAGCCGCCTCCGCCCGTAACAAGAATTGTTTTTCCTTCTATGAGGTTATAAACCTCTTTCATATCCGCGCGGATAGGTTCTCTGCCAAGAAGATCTTCAACAGAAACATCTTTAAGCGCACCTGCTGTGATTCCGCTGTTAACGTACTGATAGAAATCAGGGAGAGTTTTGGTTTCACAGCCTGTTTCTTTACAGATATTAACAATATCTCTGATATTTTCTTTCGATGCACTCGGCATCGCAATGTAAATTCTGTCTATGTTGTATTTTTCAACGCAACGAAGAATATCATCGCGTCCGCCTACAATCTGAACGCCGTCAAAGTAACGGTTCTGTTTGTTGGGGTCGTCATCAATCAGGCAAATGACACGGTCTTTGTTTTCTCTCGTTTTCTGAATGTTTTCAAGCAGCATTCTGCCTGCATCGCCTGCACCGATTATCATAACTCTGTGGTATGAATGGGGTTCCCCTGTATCTGTTCCGAAAAGCTGAGGGAAGGAAGAAAATACTCTGTAGGAAAATCTTGAGGCAAGAAGAAGAAGAACCTGAAAACAGCTGCCCCAAAGATAGTAGGAGATAGGCATTTTGCCAAAAATAAGAGTAATAAGCACGATGTGAACTGCAGAAGCGGTTATACTGCCTATTGCAGCTCTCATAAGTTCTCTGACACTTACATATTCCCACACGCTGTGATACATACGCAGCAAATAGAAGATACCAAGGCTTATAACAGTATTTATCGGAATGAAATAAACATAAGGATCAAAAAACTCAACAGGAATCTCTGTGAAGACACAGTCAAATCTTATCCAAAGAGCAACAAAATATGAGATGTTGATTGTCATAATATCATAGACCATCAGAAAGACAGCCTTAATTTGCCAGGTTTCAATATGAAATTTTCTTTTACCGGAGGCAGACTTTGACAACTTCAAATCAATCAAATCCTTTTATTTTTTGTTTAGGTTTCTTTTGTTTTTCTGTGGCTGCTCTTTTTCTTGCGTTTGCCGTCTTCACCGTAGCCGTAACCGTAACCGTATTTTCCGTAGCCGTAGCCATACTTACCGTAACCGTAGCCGTATCCATAACCGTAACCGTAGCCCGAAAGCCCCTGAGTTGCACCGTTGAGAACGCAGCCGAGAATACGGATATCGGTGGACATAAGGTTATCAAGAGTGTTTTTGACTCTTGAAATTCTGACTGCATCCTGATATGTTACAAAAATTGCGGCATCGGCATACTGGGCAATGAACAAAGCATCGGAGATAAGACCGCACGGGGGAGTATCAACAAGAATATAATCATAGGAATCTCTGAGGCTTTCAAACATCTGCTTTATATTGCCCGAGCTGAAATATCCGCTTTGCTCTTCTTCAGCGACGGTGGAAATAAGAAGATGAAGCTTGTATTTTTCAAGATAAGCAATTTTATAAAGGTCGGTAACTGTTTCGTATTCAATATTTTCAGTGTCAATGCCGAGAAGGGGGGCAACGCTCGGATGCCTTATATCGCCGTCAACAAGAAGAATTTTTTTGCTGTGGTCTGCAAGAGCAACCGCAAGGTTTGTTATGAGCGTTGTTTTTCCTTCGCCCGGAACAGAGCTTGTTGCCATTATGATTTTTTCATTCTCATCAAGCGAAGAAATGAAAACATTTCTGAGCACACGGAAGGATTCGGGGAAGCCGCTGCCTATATCGGGGTTTGTGAAAAGCAGGGATTTATCGCCCGGCATAGCCCTCTTTTTGAATGCAACCTGAGGAATAACGGCAAGAGCTTCAAGGTTAAGATTATTTTTGATGTCATTCTTTGTTTTAACGGTTTTTCGCTGCAGAATATAGATAAATATGAACACCAAGCCGAAGAACAAGCCGATTACCGCACCTTTGAGTGCTTCGTTCAAGTAGCTCACTTCATTGTAGGGTGATGTTGCAACCACGGGCTGCTTGAGAATATCAAAAGTGATGCTTCCCACAACATATTTTGCAACAGACGGAAAATTCTCGATTGCAGAAATAAGCACATCGTAAGTCTGCTGAGGGTCCCTTCCACTTGCGGTAAGAGTGAACATATTTGTGCCTGCAACCGCAGAGGCACTCAGGCTTGCCGGCATATAATCCAAATCAAGATCTTCGCATATTGCTTCCTGAAGAAGGTTGCAGGATAAAATATAGGGGAAGGTTGACGAAAGCAGGGAGGCGGTTGTTGTGTCATAATAGAAGGTGTAGACGGAAACGCCGTTAACAGATGCATCTGCGTGCTGGGTGTTAACCGTGAGAGTTACGGCTGATTTATATTCCGGCGTATAGTTGAGCTTGCTGCTTAAGGCACTGTAGCCGCCAAGTAATACTGCAGCCGCAATGCATACCCACCAGAATCTTTGCAACGCTTTGAGAATATCGTTGAGATAAACCGTAACGAAAATATCTTTTATATGTTCGGTTGTTTGTGTGTTTTTTGAGGTCTGATTCATTTCAAATCTTTCTTTCAGTTTATTTTATGGGTCATTTTACTGCACGGCATCTTTTTCTGCAGATTCTTCTGTGCTGTGTCTGTGCTTTTTATAATGACCGTAGTGTCCGTAATGAGAATATTTACCGTAACCGTAGCCGTATCCGCCGTAGGTGTTGCTCTCATCGTTGCCGGTGAAGCTGAACGGAAGAATATTCATATGAACATCGTTGAGGATACAGCCTGCAAGGTTTGAGCTGATTTTGCTGATTGTTGAGATTGAGTCATTGAGTGCATTAACATTTACGGTGTCTGTTCTTATAATCAGAACCGTTTTATCAACCATACCGATAATATCCGTAACGGTTGAATCAAGTGAAAGGGGTGCGGTGTCAATGATAACAAAATCAAACTCTTCTTTGAGTCTTTCAATCAATACGGGAATGCTGCTGTTTTCTATGAACGAACGGAAATCGGGGCTGGGCTTTGTGTTTATTGCAACAGAAAGCGAGGTTTTCTTGAAGGCTCTGAAAACAAAATCTTCGTGAGCAATTTTTCCTGAAAGCAGTTCTGAAAGCTCGCCGTTTTCCTTTGCCTCTTCGCCGAATATTTTATAAAGTGCAGGCTTTTTAAAGTCGAAATCAAGAAGAGCAACCTTGTTGCCTCTGTCTGCAAGAGAAACGGCAATATTTGCCGCACAGGTTGATTTGCCTTCGTTTTCCGCAACGCTTGTGATTGCTAAAACCTTGTCGCCCGTCTGATTTTTCTTGTGTTCAAGCTTTGCAGCAATTTTATGGAAATTTTCCGTGAACCGCAGGCTGATATATGCGTTGCTGTGGATAAGCAGACCCTTTTTCTTTTTCTGCTTAATATCCTGAAGCGACATTTTTTTGTCTTCGTGAGCGATTGTTCCGATGAGCTTGGATTCTATTTTTTCATTGAAATCATTCTCGTTTTTTACGGTGTTACGCATAAGCGAGAGAGCAACAATTATCGCAAGAGCCACCGTTGCACTTGCCGTAATTACTATATTGCGGTTTGAATTCGATATGCGGTTTGACGGTGCAACCGGAACGGAGGGCATTCTGATAACGGTAACACCCGCATTCCTGAAAATTTTGCTTGAAACCTTATGATGAGATTTGATTACCGCATTGAGAAGCTCATAGGCTTTTTCGGGATGACCTGATGTAACTTTAAGCTCAATGAAATTTGTTTGTTCAAGAACCGTTGCGGAAATCGTGCCGTTAAAGCTGTCAGTTTTGAGATATTCTGCGGCAGCTTCCTTTATTGACGGCTCTGTGAAAATATTAACAAGAACATTTGCTTTTTCATTGGAGAGCGTGAATGTTGAATACGAGGTTGCAGAAGAGCCGCCACCATTGACGGCAAGGGTTGCCGAGGCGGTATATACGGGGCTGTAAGCTGCGTGAGTAACAAGGAACAAGCCCATTGCACCGATAAGAGCACAGAGAATAACAACCCAGATGTTTCTGACTATATCTCTCAGAAGGCTGTACCATTCAATTGTAATTTTGTTTTTCTTCATAATCTATCATTCCTCAACAATAACGGTCAGCACGCTGTGTCCTCTGAGTTCATCGGTATCCGTGACATAATAATGAACGTGATATGTGCCGGGCTTACTGAAATCAACATTTGATTCAAGCGTAACTTTATTCTTTAAGCTTCTTTCTCCTTGTATTGCATCAACGAGATATTCATTGAAATCAATGCTTGCTCCCTTTTTGGCGTAAACAAGATATTCGGAAAGTTCAATTTCCGGAACAGAAATCGGGCGGTCCTCAACTATAAGGGGAAGCTGAACGGTTGAAGTGTCGCCCTTGCTGTTGGTAACGGAAACATCAATGGAATATGCACCTGCATTTGAGCTTGAATAATCGTCTGAGGTAACAATTATTCTACCGGTTATATTACCTTCGATGCTGTCGTGAGCTTTGATTATTTCCGTTATGTCAATATATTCATAAAGTGAGAAGCATAAATTATCCGTTACTTCAAATCTGGGTGACTCATAGCCCTTGAATCTGATTTTTCTTGTTGCCTTGGCAACATTGTTGTCGCTGTCGCAAACGGCATAGGTAACCTTGCTGACACCCTTTTCGGTGAATCTCGAAACAGATTCAATGATTATTTTTTCGGTGAGGTCCTTATCTTTTTCATCATAAGCCGTAACGCCTTTAAGCAATTCTTCATCGGTTGCTTTGAGGCTGACCTCTATCATTTCTTCCTCAACGGTAAGCTGCGGTATTGTTCTGTCTGTGCCTATTTTTTCGCTTATATAAACAGCAATTGAAGCAATTGATACAAACACAAATGCAATAACAACAATAATTCTGAATGGTTTCATTCTTTTCACCTTATAATCAAATGAATTTTTCGTTTTTAAGAATTTTGGCGGGATTGATGCTTAACAGCAAATCTGCGTATTCCTCTGAATGAATATCGCTGATGATTTCGTGAGCATCCGCAAGATACGGAGTTCTCATATAGGGGCTGTGGGCGTCGCTTGCAACGAAATCGGCAAGCTCATATTCAATAATGCCGTGCGAAACCGCCAATGCACCCCTGCCGAAGCTGCCTTTAAGGCTTCCTTTGTTAATCTGAAGCAGGCAGCCCATATTTTTCAGTCTGTGCGGTGCGGATTCATCCTGTGCAACAAAAGCGTATCTTTCGGGATGGGCAACAATCGGAGTCAGACCCTCCGCAATAAGAAGCTGCAGTTTCTCATAAACCGAATCGGAATGCTCGGTAAAACCGAATTCAACCAGCGGGTAATCGGAATCGCAAAGGGTAAGCAGTTTTTTGCTTTTTATCATTTCAACAAGATTGCCTGCGGCAAAGATTTCGTGCCCCGGGTATATTTTCAGAGGAATATTTTCATCCTTTAGGCGTGAATTCAGAGCCTTGAATTTTTCAACATAAGCCTTATCGCAATAGTTCTGATATGAATCCGGGATATTGCTGTGGGGGGTGACGATTATGGCTTTTGTTCCGCCTTTAACGGCAAGGCGTGCCATTCTGACTGACTCTTCAATGTTATCCGAACCGTCGTCAAGACCGGGCAGAATATGGCAATGAATATCAACCATGACGCACCTCCACCAATACATACTTATACATACTATATAATACTATAAATTCAATATTAAAGTCAACATATTATTATTTATTTTTATTATTTTCCTTATTATATAACAGAAAAATGCAAAAGAAAAAAGCCTGCACGGAATTAACCGTACAGGCTTTGAAACTTTATTTATTGCAGTAACAGAAGTTGCTGAAAATCAGCTTTCGAGAACAACTGTGGCAACGCCGTTTTCAACAGAAGTGAACTTGCAGTATTGCTCAACGGGATATTCTACTGTGCAACCTTCACCTGTTGCAAAAGCAGTTTTCCAGTCTGTGATACCGAAAATCTCGCCTAATATCTGGAGGTCTTCAGCTGAAGTGGTGCAAGCACCGGCAATGCTGAGGGGAGTAATTGTTTCAATAAGATTTATGCTGGGTTTAATATATTGTGCCATTTAAGCCATACCTCCTTTTGATAAAATTGCAAAAACATTTTTAACTGTATTTACGATATATACAAAAATGTTTTTGAAGAATTCCACTAATTTTTCGATAAACGTTTTTTCAACGGGTTCTTCAACTTCAGATTTTTCAGTTGTTACCTTGCCGTTTACAACAAAAGCTTCTTCGGCAGGAGCATTTATTGCCAATGAGAATGTACTCAGATCATCTTCTGTAATGGGTGCAGCAGCACTTCCCTGAGTCAACTTAACATTGTTTACTGCAAGAACACCGGCTGAACCTGTATTCTGAATTGTTATGGTTGCAATACCATTACTATCAACATCGAGAAGTTCTGTGATGTCATAATACATTTCGGTTGCACTGTTAATATCGAATACAGCTGCTTTATTTCCACTGCCTATTGTAACACTTGATGTACCGTTTACAGCACGGAGACCGAGATGAATCTTTGCAGAGTTAATGCCGAGCTGAACTTTAAAAGCAAGACTGCCTGAACCGGGCTTGAGATAAAGCTCATTCTGAGGACCTTCGTTCTGATAATCAGCAAAGGAAAGTGTTTCGCCGTCGGTCAAATCTCTGCCAATATATGCAATGTTTCCGATGTTGGTAAGATTGGGATCGGTTCCGATCTTATTGTTTTTGATTTCATTAATAACATTGAGATATGTTGCACTCTGTTCGGAAAGGATATAGTCTGAGCTGTTGCTTCCGAGAGGATGGTAGATACGTAAACCGTCGAGGTAGCAGTAGAGGCTCTTGGAAGCGTCGTCTGCCATTTCAATGCCGTCTTCTGTGCCGTATGCGCCTGTGCCGCCGTTGAGGATTGAATTATCGTCAAACCATACGAACTCAAGATCTGCGTTAACAAGATCGTTCATTCCGAGAGCTGCAAGCTCATCGTAAATTGCGGAATTATCTGTTACAACTGCTGTTGCAACCTCAATTCCGTCTTCGGTTTCTGTTTCGGTGATGCTTGCCTGCTGGGGAGCAAGAGCGTTTGAGGTTGAAAGATAAACTGCTGTTACATCGACATTATAGTTCTGAGCATTACCTGAATCATTTTTGAAGCTTACAACAGGGACCTGACAAAGAAGATTGTTCTCGTTAAGCGTTATCGGGCTGCCGGTTGCAGTGCTGTAACCGTAATAGGTGTCAACAATAAAAGCTTTTACAAGATTGCCCTGTGAATCGGTAACCTTAACGACAAGAATGCCTGTTGTGGGGCCGCAAGCAGAAACAAGATCAAAGCCTGTTCCGGTGAAGGTGAATTTCTGTGAATCGGATTTTGTGGCACTCTGGCTAAGTGTAACCTTGCTTGCAACACCGTTAGAATGTCCGTTAACTTTGTCTGCATAGTTATCGTCATAGCCATGAACATCTGTTTTGGGATCATTACCCGGAGTCTGATAATAGAAAGTCTGGGTGCCGTCATTTGTCCAGCTTGCTTTGCCTGTTGTGCCTTTTGTAAAGCTGCTCTGTTCATAATAAACATTTGAAGCGGGAACAACATTTATCTGGAACCAGTCGTATTCACCGTTATTACGCTGGATGAGAACATAGTTCTTATCAATTGCGGTTTGAGAGGGAGTGATGCTGTATTTAAGGTTAAGGCCATTATCGGCAATAGCAACCGCACCCTGTGCGTCAGATGTGTTGTATTTAATGTTGCCGTTTGCATCTGCCTGCTTTGAAAGCGTATCGCTTACAGATTTAAGTGTACCGTTGATATCGGTATCAAGCATCTGCATACCGTAGTCGAGAACATAAGTATATTCTGGAATCGAGAATGCCGCATTGGGATAACCCTTGAACTTCTTGTTAGCACTCATATTATCGGCATTTTCATAAATTGCGGTATATGTTCCGTTGCTTATATTCATTGATTCCTCATCGGTGTCAACGGGTAAAACATTATCAATAATGATGTTAAGTCGTTTGCCCTCTTTCGCATTCTTTGCATAATAGTTAGAGGAATAGTCAAAGCCGGTAACCTGAACCGTATTATTAGCAACATCAGGTGTTGCGGTAACGCCGCTTGTTGCTACGCCGTTGCCAAACTTAATATTACCGATAACGTCTTCTGTGATTGAAGATGTTGTTGTTGTAACCTTTGACTTGTCTGTAAGCTTAAAGTTAGAACCGAGCATCTGGCGAACGATTGAGTCTTCATCGAGCGTAATGGCAGTACCAACGTCGATATAGTTATTTTCAATGTGTTCGAAAACATTATTAAGAACCATAGCGACGTCAACTGAGCCGTCGGTTGCAGCCTTAACATAATAATCAGAGGAGGATTGTGTGCCAAGTGAGGTCAGGGCTGACGCATTTGGGTAGTTGGATGATACGCCGTTCATATAAGCTGCCATATCGAAGCCAGCCATAGATGCATTACTGATCTGAACGGAATAAACAACACCGCCGTTAGCCTTGATTGCGTTTGATGAAGGAATAGCTTTGTTGGAAACCTCTGTTGCCGAATCAGTGTTAGAGCCGCCTTTACCGGGGCAACCGTCTGTAAGGAAGATAACAACCGCATTGGCATTCTTTTCGTGTAAAATACCCTCGCTGTCGGTGAAATCAGCGTAATATCTGTCACCGGCACCGCCAAACGCAGGCGATTGCTGGGCATAGCAGTTAACAGCCATCTCCATTCCGTAATTGGCAAAGGTATCGGGGTCTTGTACGTTAGTGGTTATAGAGTTAACTATTGTTTTGAGGTTAGAGTGGTTTGAAGGATAGAATGCCGCTGCATAGTGAGCAGTGAGGTCATCATAACCATATTGATTTAATGTTGTACCGCCTAAGGTTGAATATACACCTGTGTTGAGGTAAGCATCACTGTTTTCATCGTTGCCGTCAGAGCCGAAGGTTACGATACCAACTCGGTGCTCAATGTTATATGTCTGGGCATTTGCGTCAATTTTTGAAATAAAGCTGTTAACAGTATCTTTCATACCCTGAAGACGGGTAGTGGTTACCTTTCTGTAAACGGGGAGAGTATTTGTTATGGTTGTATCAGCACCGCTGACCTTTGTAATCTGGCTTTCTGACCATTTGAACTTACCGTCGGTATCAACAAAATATTCAGCTTCGCTGCCGTCCTGAGCTACGGCACCAACCCAGTATTTCGCCCAGCTTAAGACACCGCTGTAGTGACCGTCGAGCAAACAGAACTGGTTTACAGGAACAACCGTGCCGTCGGACTTTATTGCATTGTCAACATATACATAATAACCCGTGCCGTCGTTAGCCATACCTCGGCTGATATCTTTGTTACCTTGACTCTGGTAGGTTACGTAGTCGGTGTTGTTGGTCATTGAACCGGAAGCATCAAGCACGAACATAAAGTCGGTGGGTAAGCCCGATTCGCCGAGATACTTATGAGCCTCGCTTGTTGCATAGGTACCCATATTGATGGTATATGTACCGTCGGGCTGAAGCTCTGCCTTAAGATCAGTTTCAAGACCTGTACCGCCCATTGTTTCGGGGTCAATGGTTATACGCTTATAGATGTTAAAGGAGCCTAACTTATAAGGCGCGGGAAGTTCTCCTGCCTGGTTGCCTGAGTTGCCACTTTCATCCCGTTTAAGAGCATCGGTATGGAAGGTGCCGGGAACCTCTTTTTCGTTTAAGTATTTTTTGGTTGAATCGCCGTTAAGATAATAATCATCATAGGCTTTCATATAGGCTTCGTTGGAGCCGTCGTTACACCACAGGAAGGAAGTGCCATTATTATGTATAAAGAATTCACCGGGATATTTTACACCGTTAATTTCCTTTTCCGCAAATTTGATTGAATCCAGATTGCTGTTATTCATGGTGGACATATAAATCAAACGCGAATCAAAATAAAGGTAGCTATAGCTGGCATTATATAAGGAAACGCTATGAATACGGGTTGAATCCGTACCCGCACCGATAAGATTCCAACGGATGTTAGGAGCATCATCTTCTTCGGGATTATCCAAAATAAGGAATTCGTCACCGTCGGCATTTGTGTATTTATGGTAATCGGTAATTTCGTGACCGATCATACCCATAGAGTCAAGAGTGTTTGCCTGGGTACCGGCATCAGTTTTCGGAAGTCTGTCGCCCTTATAGCCTCCGTAGCTATCAAGGGCATAGATAATATTGTTTTGGTTACCTTCGGCTTTCATTTCCGATTCGTAAACAACCATATATTCGTCTGTGGCGCTGATTTCGGAAAGACTCATAACCTTCTGGTAAGCGGTAACATCCTTTTCATCGGGACGCTCGTGACCCAAAAGACCGTACTGGTCAATTTTCCATACAACGTCGATGGGGACGTCACAGTTACCCATAATGCCGGCATCTTTATAGTACTTATAGCAGGCACTCTCAAAGGTCATATAAACATAGTCATCGATAATGCAAAGACCTTCTGACATAGGCATAAAGTCAAAGGTTTTAATTTCAGATGAGGGAATGGAGTAAGCGTTATTAACCGTTCTCTGTGTACCGTTTGCGTCGGTTGTGAACGTAATTGATGTATTGCCGGGAACAGCAAGGTCAATATCGGTAATTGACAACTGGCTGTACTCCGACATACCAGCATTTTGAGAGGTTTCAGTACCGGTACCGTAGGAACGGCTGAGGTAAAGACGTCCGTCGTCAACAGTAGCATACTGAACATCAATGATATCGTTGGGAAGAGCGATTACATAAGAGGGGTTACCCTGACAGTTCTGGGTGTTTGAGGTAAGGTTTGCCCATTCCTCGGCAGAACTGTTACCGGAAAGCTCGTAGCCCCATACCATAGAAGGATAATTACTGTGTGCCTTAACATTGTAATCAGCCGCAATAAGTCCCAACAAAACACCGTCATTGTAGAAGTTACCTGTCCAGAGAACACCCTGGTCATAACAGCAGTATGCCGTGTAAGCGGTTTTGTTACCGTCAGCAACAGAACCTGTCTCATAGAAGGTCTGCTCAGCTACAAGCTGAACTGCTCTGTATTTGGTTGCATCGTTTTCAATTCCTTCAATAGCAGAAAGGGGGGCATAGGCAATCGATCTGTCCTTATCACCGCAGGAATAGTAAATGTTATGTTCGGAAATAGCGATACCGCCGCCGTGGTCTGTGTTGGGTGTACCGTCAACATTAAGAAATGAGAACATTGCAACGAAATCACCGGTCGCAATATCCATACAGTAAACCATACTGGGGCTGGGGGAGGAGTCATTGTTGTGATATGCTGTAATAAGAGCCCAATTTTTTTCGGGATAGTATGCCATACCCTGAACAACATAGTTGTTTGCCTCCGAGAGACCGGGAATAAGCAACTTTGTAGGCTCACTGTAGCCGTTAAGATATGCTGAAGCATAGCTGGCATATACAGAGTCACGAGATGATTCCGGAACAATGTAGCTCTGCGTAATACCGTTAATTGTTGCTGCAGAAGTTTTGAGCGAAATAAACGGAATCGCAACCGCAAGGCAGGAGAGTATCATTGTTGCTGCAAGCAGTAACGATACAATCTTTTTTGAGATTTTCATAAAATTACCTCCATTTTTTCTTAATCTATATAAATTCATTTATTAAAAACGAAAATTGTTTTCGCAAAATGAAAATTTTATTCTAAAAGGACATCTTTGCACAATTTGTGATATATTTTTGCTTTTTCGCATACATAAGCGGGAACGCCGTCAAATCTGCCGGTTTCGGCATAAGACACCGCAGCACATATATCGCAGGATTTGCGCAGGCTGCAGGTTTTGCACTCTGCGGGAAGAAATATTTTTTCACGCTCGGAACGGATAAAGCTCCAAGCTGTTTCAAAATCTTCAATCGGCACGCTTGGCTCAGCCATCATTCCGCAAGGAGTCATTCTGCCGTTATATGTGACCCAGAAGGTTGACGAACCTGCACGGCAGTTTATGCGTTCGCCGCAGCTGTCAAGGCAGTCATCCTCGTTTCGATGAGGCGATTCGCCTTTTTTTGTTGCTTCAAGAAAAAGCCTGAAGTCTTTCGGGTCGCTGAAATGATGCTTCTGCCAATTAAAGTGAGCGTGTGCCGCTTCTTCAGCTGAAAGACGAACGGTTTCTGCCTGACACGATGATCTTACAGGCGGGAACATATATGAAACCGGCTGAATCGGCAATTCCAATTCTTTTGCCAAATTATAAGCCTTTGCAGCATCAGCTTGGTTAAACGGGGTTATTGTGTAATTAAGCTTTAAACTGACACCCGCTTCTTTCAGCTTTTTTATGGCTGTGATAACCTTATTGAAAGCTTCACCGTCACCGCAAAGTTTTTTGTATGTTTCGGGCGAAGTGCCGTAAAGCGAAATGTTAAGCCTTTGCGGCAGATTTTTTGAAAAGAACTCAACTTTGCTGTCATCAATAAGAGTGCCGTTCGTGTTAACCGAAACCAGAAGCCCCATATTGCGGCAGGCAAGATAAATTTCTTCAAAATCTTTTCGTATCAAAGGCTCGCCGCCTGTCAGAAGCAGAAGAAGCATTCCTTTGTTGGCTGCTCTTTGTGCCAAATCAATCCACCATTCAGCACTTTTTTCTTTTGAAAGAGCTTCCTTTGAATTCGGAGAACGGTGTATATAGCACATTTTACAATTAAGGGTGCACCGGGATGTCAGTTCAAAAGAGCCTGAAAGCGGAGTGCCCTTTTCGGATGCTTGCCGAAACAAGCTGTCAATAAAAACTGAATAGTTCAAATTCATAAGAATAAACCTTTTATCTGTTTAAAAATCGGTTCGTTATATTTTTAATTCTTTTGCAAGCTTTTCAACAGCGTGCTCATCAGGGGTGCAGTCCAGTCGGTAAACGGGAACTTTTTTGAGCAACTCTATTAACAGATCAACACAGCTCTGCATTTCTCCGGGAGCAATAAAATCAAGATAAACATTCCCGACAAGATTCATTAACGCTTCCGTTCCGTCAAGTCTGCGTATGCTGTTTTCTTTTGCCTGCCCCAATATTACTATTGCACTTAACGGCAATGAACGGTTTTTGCATATTCCGCTTGTGCCGCTGAACGGCAGCCCGTGGGCGTTGATTCCTTCAGCGTCTATCGAAACACCGGCTTTGTCGCCGTTAATAATTTCCGCATCTTTATGAATCCGCCAAAGTTCAGCTTGCGTGCTTTTACCTGTTCCGCAAGGTGCTGAAAATAATATTGCTTTATTTTTATACGAAATATACGATGCGTGAAAAAGCAAAACTCTGAACGGCAACAGAAGCTGACTTAACGAAACAGAGCTCCAGAAATATCGGAAATGGAAAAATGTTGAATAGCTGCGATGAGTAAAATAAACATCGCTGCAAGTTGGATCAGAAACGCTGTAGCGTGAAAGAGCGCCTTCGTGAATTCCCATAGGCGTATGACGGTAAACATCATCTCCTTGCCACGAAACGGTTATGCCGCTTTCTGATTCTTTGCCGTTACGGGGGAACGGGGGAAGATTCTCAGCTACCTTGCAGGTAACTTTAATATCTGTTTGAGACGGCAAAACCTCGAATAATCTGAGATTACCCAAATCCGTGGAAAATGACGGTGCGTTAACTGAAATTATTTTATTGCAAACAGAATAGTATTTTGTCATCGCATATAAACCCATTTTTATAATTAATTTATATTATATACAACTGTATTGAAATTGTCAACAAAAAAAGCACCTTTTTTGTTGCATTTCGGTATAAAAATTCTTGCACAGAAAGCAAAAAGTTTGTGCATTTTTGCGAATGACAAAATTAATATGCTTTATACAACTCTTGAAAAAAGCAATTTTTATGATATAATTAATTTGGAGTAATTTGATAAACAGGGGTGTTTTTTTGAAAAAGGCAGTCAGTATTTTTTTGCTTTTTACATTGATTTTTACTCAATCAGGTTTTACTGCAAAATCGGTTGAAATTAATAATAATTCTGTTATAAACGCTGATACTTTCGGGTTTCTGGTAAGAGAAATGTTAACTGAATACGATACGGAAGATGACGGGATAAAGACTTATTCAATCAGCGAAAATAATGAGTTTGCATCTTGCCGCCTGATAGTTAAATCTTCAAAAAATATTAACGTTTCTGGTGCGGTTTCCGTCATTTCGGGCTACAAAAATCTTTGGGTTCTTCAATATGATTCCGAAGAAAAAACGAAGTCAGCTTTTGAATTCTTCAGAGCTTTACCCTATGTTGAATATGTTGAACCCGACGCATCGGTTGAAATGTATTCCGTAAGCTCGGAAACCCTTGATAAAACAAGGCTTTCATGGGGCTCTGAAGCTATCGGTGCAGATGATGCGTTGTCTGTCTTACAAAATACCGATTTGCCTGAAATAAAGGTTGGAATCATTGATTCGGGTATAGATTATAACCATAAATTTCTTAAAGAAAGAATCATTGATGAAGGCTATAATTTCAGCACATCGGGTGACAGCACCTCTATGAGCGATGACCCCAAATCTCACGGCACTCATGTTGCGGGAATTATAGTTGACAACACTCCCGAAAATGTAAAAATAAGAGGCTATAAGATTTTTAATTCAAGCGGAAATTCTTCAAATGTTGCGGTTGTTGCGGCTGTTGAACAGGCTGTTGCAGACGGAATGGATATTATCAATATGAGTTTCGGCGGTTCGAGTTCATCAGCTGTTCGTGAAAGCTTGCTTGATGCATATAACAAAGGCGTGACACTCGTTGCCGCAACCGGAAATACATATCAGCATCTGGGCAATCTTTTGCCTGCTGCTCTTGATGAGGTAATATCTGTTACGGCAATAAACAGCGATTTTCAGTTTGCCGATTTTTCTGCATACGGTCCGAGTGTTGATTTGTGCGCACCGGGCGTTGATATTTACAGCACTGTTAACGACAACTCATACGGAAATTCAAGCGGTACATCAATGGCTGCACCGTTTGTTTCCGCTTGTGCGGCAATTCTTCTTTCTCAAAACACTGAGCTTTTACCGACTGATATTGAAGAAATTCTTGTTTCTAACGCAATACCCATAAATGATGCCGCGGTTTACTGCGGTAACGGTGTAGTGAACGCTGCAAATCTTATTGAGTGCGAAAGAGAGCTGTCTGTTGATTGCACAGCGGAAAGCGGTTGTTTTTACGAACCCGTAACAGTTTCTCTTCCAACAAGTGAAAGTCCTGTTTATTACTCGATAGACAGTTCTTATCCCGATGCGGAAAACGGAATTCTTTATGAATCACCCGTTACTGTTTCGGAATCTGCGGTTTTCACATGGATGACTGAATCAAAAAATGAATTTCAAAGCAAGTCTCAAAGTGTTTGCATCAGAATAATTCACGAAGAACCTGAGGAAAAATTTGAGATTTCAAAATCAGGTGCAATTACAGCATATAACGGAACAAAAACCGAAATCTCAATCCCGCAAACCGTTGATTCAATTACGGTTACGGCTATTGGTGACAAGGTGTTCAATGCAGATGAACATCCCGAAATGCGTACGGTTATTATGCCTGAAACGGTAACGAAAATCGGGCTGGATGCTTTCAGAAATAACCAATCTATTGAATATATTGAAGCAAACGGAGTTAAGGAAATTGCTTCAAATTCATTCAGAGACTGTACCGCTGTAACTCACCTTGAATTACCTTCTTTGACATATATTTCCAGCGGTTCTTTTATGAATTGTTACTCGCTCGGAAGTATTGATATAGAATCGGCTGAATCTGTTGGCACTCAAGCATTTTACGGCTGTCTGTCGCTTAAATCTCTTTCTTTGCCGAGTGTTAAATTTATCGATATAAATGTATTTGTCAAATCGGGTGTCAATCATATTTTCTGTAAATCATTAAAAGAGATAAACTCTTTTCCCGGCATTGATAACAGCGTAATATTCCTGCCGTCTTCTGTTGAAAAAATTGCAGAACCCTCGATAAATGTTAATTATAGAGTTGTTGCAAGCAAAGGCTCTTTTGCAGAGAATTGGGCGAAGTCAAGCCATTCAAACTATAAAACCGAACTGATAGAAGTGCCTTCAATTACAAAAAATCTTGATTATGTTATTACCGAAGGCACAGAAAAACTTGAGGTTGAAGCAATCGGTTTTGAATTGACCTATCAATGGTACGGTTCAAACGACGGAACGATTGAAAACAGCGTTGCTCTTTCGGGTGAGACGGGTAAAACCCTTAATATTGATAAAGACTACCTCGGATATTATTGCGTTGTAACAAGCACAGATTACGATATTGTTACACACAAAACAACTGTTGTTTCCTGTTATCCGGAAGCATATGCAGATTATAGCGGATATGAATCTGCGAAAAAATCCGTTCCTGAGAATTTGTCAATTTATACCGATGATTCGGTTTCAATGCTGCAAGCTGTTCTTTACAAGGATATAAGCAATATTCTCGCAGTTAATCAGAGTGTTATAGATGAACACACAAAGGCAATTCTTGATGCAGTGAACAATCTGAAAATCAAGCCTGCCGATTACAGTGAGCTTGACAGAACAATCGGACAAATACCTGCAGATTTATCCGTTTATACAGAAGAAACTGTTGCAAATCTTAATTCTGTTCTTGTTGGTATCGACAGGAATCTTGACATACTTAGCCAAAGCAAGATTGACGAATATGAAAATAATGTTAAAACGATGATTGCACAATTAAAATATAAGCCTGCCGATTATTCGGCGGTATATGCAGCAATTTCGGCAATACCTTCCGATTTATCGGTTTATACATCCAGAAGTGTTAAAACACTCAATAATGCACTTGAAAGTGTAGAATACGGTCTTAACATTACGCAGCAAAGTAAGGTTAATGAATACGCTGAAAAAATAGCGGATGCAACCGAGAAACTGAAAAAAGAATCAGGTTTCAAATTGTTTTTCAGAAAAATTATTAACTTCTTTAAAGGTTTATTCGGAATAAAATAAACAGTTTTTATGAAATGAGATGGTTTGATGAAGAAGCCGGGCGAATATATCGAGCTTTTCCGTTCACTCGGAAAAGAGTGGAAATGGCTTTTGCGGTATGTTTCAAGGTATCGCTTGCAGATAGTGCTTTATGTCGTTATCGGTCTTTTGAGCACGGCAATGGGGCTCGGCGCAAGCGTTGCTTCAAAATATCTGATAGATTCCGTTATTTCCCATAACAGCGACACAATTTTTAAAAGTGCCGTTATTGCCGTTGTTCTCGGAGTAACGCAGATTGTTGTTGGTGCAGCAGTTTCAAGAATTGCGGGAGTTGTGGGAACAAAAATCAGTATGGAGATAAGAAGCGGTGTTTATGAGCACGTGACTTATTCGAAGTGGGAAGATATCCGAAAATACCATTCGGGCGACCTTCTTAACAGAATTGAAGGCGATGTGGGCACGGTTTCAAGCAGTATAATTTCCTTTATTCCCAATGTTTTCACCACTTCGGCACAGTTTATCGGCTGTCTTGCGGTTGTTCTTTACTATGACCCCACAATGGCAATTTTTGCGTTTATGAGCACTCCGTTTCTTGTTTTTTCTTCAAAAATAACAACAAAAATGGTGCGTAAATACAACAAAGAAAGCCGTGAAATGAACGGAAAAATCCTTTCGTTTTATTCGGAATCGATTCAGAATCTGCAGACTATCAAGGCGTTTGACATAACCAAACGCTATGTTGAGCAGATGAAAGCAAATCTTCAGCTTCACAGAAAAATCAAGCTTGACCACGACAGATTTTCAATTATTATGAGCCTTTGTCTTTCGTTAATCGGTCTTGCAGTTGCTTACACCTGCTACGGCTGGGGTGTTTACAGACTCTGGCAGGGTGCGATTTCTTACGGAACAATGACTCTGTTTTTACAGATTTCGGGTCAGCTGACGGGCTCATTTTCGGCTCTTGTTTCGCTTATTCCGAGTGCAATTTCAATTGCAACTTCTGCGGGCAGAATAATGGAAATAACAAGCCTTCCGCTTGAAGAAAATAAAGACTCGGAAATGGCTGAAAAAATGGAAAAATCCGCTGATGAAAGCGGAGTTACAATCATTTGCAATGACCTTAAATATACTTATCCCGACGGCGATGAGCCCGTTGTGGCGAATGTTTCATTCAGAGCCGAAGCGGGCGAAACAATCGCTTTTGTGGGTCCTTCGGGAGAGGGCAAAACAACGCTTCTCAGGCTGATTCTCGGGCTTGTTGAAGCCGATTCCGGCGAGCTGATTTTAGCAACAAAAGACGGCAATAAAATACCTGTTTCCGAGTGCACAAGAAGGTTCTGTTCCTATGTGCCTCAAGGGAATGCGATATTCTCGGGAACCGTTGCGGATAACCTGAGAATCGTTAAACCCGAGGCTACGGATGAGGAAATTATCAATGCTCTCGTCACCGCAGATGCCTGGAGTTTTATCAAGGAATTACCCCTCGGAATCAACACAGAAATCAGCGAAAAAGGCGTTAATTTTTCTGAAGGACAAGTTCAGCGAATGTCCATTGCAAGAGCGATTCTCCGAGATGCGCCGATTATTGTTATGGATGAAGCGACAAGTGCTCTCGATGCAAAAACAGAAGAAACGGTTCTTGCAAATATGATGAAAGCTTATCCCAACAGAACAAGAATCATAACCACCCACAGACCCAGTATGCTGCAATACTGCACAAGGGTTTACAGAATTAATGAAAACGGAAGCTTGGTTGAAACAAGCGAAGAAAAATAAATTAAATAGAGTAAAAATTTCCGACATCACAAAAATTGAACTGTCCCAAATTGTGCGGATAGTTCAAAAAGCCACTGTAGCAGAAATATTTAATTAAGCGACATACTAACTTCGTTTTTTCAAGCGGAGTCAGTTTTGTTTTTAGTTGAATACGTTCGTTGTTGTAAAAGTGGATGTATTCGCTTATGAGGATGCTCGAATCCTCATAAGTTTTCAGTTTTGTTCTGTAAATACATTCTGTTTTGAGAATTGAAAAAAAGTTTTCAGCCATTGCATTATCATATAGATTTTCACGTCTTGACATTGAAGACGTTATGCCGTATGATTTTGTCAGGTTAAAATATGCTTGGGATGTATATTGAAACCCTTGTCACTGCGGAACTGCAACTCTGCGGTGACCTTCTCTTTTCTCATGGCTGCTTTGATCGTACTCAAAACAAGATTAATATTCTGCTCTGTTCCGGTTTTGTATGTAACCACTCCTTTCGGCGAAACAGGCAGCTATCAAAGACTAAAGGGAAAACGTAAGATTAACCTAAATTTAATTACCCGTCCGAAGAAATTTGGATGGCTTTTGTATAAAAGTCATTATATCAACTAAATATTGTGAAATAATTTAAGTAGGGGTGGGATTATGAGAGATAGTTTTAAATTTTATAAAAATTTCATTTCTTTAGGTGCAAACTGTTATGTGGCTGAAGATTTGATTGCACTTGGATTGAGGAATTTTTCATATCCTTTTGATTGGTGTTTTTCTGATGATTTTTCAGGTGTTATTGATGCAATAGAGAATAGTTTTAACGGATTTGTAGATTATGATTTTTTGTTACAACATAAGAGTAATCCAACGAGATATTTTAATGCTAAATATCGTTTGTCCTTTTACCATGATTTCAACAAATTTCTACCTTTAAAAAAGCAAATTGATGAAGTAAGCAAAAAATACCACAGGAGGATTAATCGCTTTTATGAAACGATACAAAAGCCTACCATATTCTTTAGATATATTATTTCAGAAAATGATTATGTTTTTTTAAAAAATGAATATGTTCGTGTTGAAAACTTACTTAAAAGTTTTTGTCCTGAGAATAGAATAATATATATTGTACACAATGATTCGTTAAAAGATTTAGGTGTAGAATATTTTTGTGTAACTAAAGATGAAAAGGACTGGAT
Organism: uncultured Clostridia bacterium; assembly: GCA_937880805.1. Lineage (GTDB taxonomy): Bacteria > Bacillota > Clostridia > Oscillospirales > Acutalibacteraceae > CAG-177. Next base: position 20,363 of record CALGRR010000131.1, on the reverse strand, counting down.
TACTAGAACTCCATTACGCAAAAACGAAAAGTTACACAGATTATTAAAAGATATAAATGATATTGACAAGAACAGAAATATTATTTTTGCGTCTAATAAAAAGCCATTAAAGCAAAAGTTTAACTTTGAGAGAGTTCTTCGCAGAGCTTTCAATGTTGAATATAAACATAAAAATACGTGTGATTTGTAAAGACTAAATGAAAGTGATTGAATAAATATTTCTCACTTTGCTAAAATCCCCGCAGGCAGCTATAAAGGACTAATGGAGAACTTCTTCAAGTTCGCTCAGTTTACTATGACACTCGAGGATGCACAGGAATATGCTTATTCCATATCCCCGACAAAGCTTGTAAGAGGTTGGTGAGATATTGAAGTTAACCTCTATATTTAAAAATTAACTCCCTTTACCGGGAACGGTTGAACTGCCCCAAATTGTGCGGACAGCACAAAAACGCCCCTATGGTGTTGAATATTAAATTTTAAGTAACAAACTGATTTCGTTTTTCAAGCGTAGTCAGTTTTGCTTTTTAATTAGATTCGTTTGTTGTTGTAAAAACGTATGTATTCACTTATGAGAATGCGAGCAGGGGGGATTTGTTTGTGTGTATATGTTATAGTTGTATTAAATCCAAAACAAGTGAGGGTTATATATGCTTAAAAAGATGTTAAGCAACAACCAAAAATTCTTTGTTTGTTGCTTATTGAATATTTTGTTGCTTATGCCTCTTTTGGTGTATGGAGGACAGAATTTTAGTGTTGATTCATATGGGGTTGCTTTGGATCAAAGCAGACATATATTTGCGTTTATAGGAAGTTATCGTTGGTTTGGTGCTGTTGCTTATAAAGCATTTAACGCTTTGACGGGGCATAATCCCGTTTTATGCAGTACTGTAGATATTGTTGTTTTTATAATATTAGTAGCTATATTTATATCTCTTTTGACTAATTGTATTGTTGAACTGATAGGTAAAAAAGATCGTTTTGTATATATTATAGTTGATTTGGGCGTACTTGTTTCGGTTGCAAATGTATGGCTTTGTAATATTTTATCATTTCCGGAGTGTGTGTTTATTACAGCGATTGGGGTTTGCTTGTGTTTTGGTGCAGTTGTTGCATATATAACTCTTAAAGGTTGGCGTCGTTACTTGGTTTCAGGTTTGCTGGCCATATTCTCAACCGGAGTGTATCAACAGTTTATTTCGGTTTTTGCAATATATATTATTGCAATTTGTGGAATTGAAATTTTTATTCAAAACAAAATAACTTTTAAACAAATTTTTTCACACTATTTAAAATCTGCAACTTTAATTATTTTAAGCGGATCCATATATTTTGCTGTTGGTAAGTTGTTTCAAATGATTTTTAATGTAGAAGCTAACAGTAGAGTTAATTTGTCGATTTCAGGAATTGTTGATAACGTTATATATTTTATTAAAAACCAGCACTCATTCTTAAAAGGCAGGGGATTTTTTGAATCGGAGTTTTTAACAGTTTCTTTTATGATTATTGGTTTCATTTGGCTTGTTTATATGATTGGAGATTGGATAAAGAATAAAAGGACAATAAGAACGATATTTTTATTTTCTTCATATGCAGTTGCCTATGCTTCAGCCTATTTGCCGGGTATACTGTCAACTTCTCACGCAGCAAGAGCAATTTTTGCCCTCTTTAGTGTGTTTTCTCTTTTTTTGATAGGTATTGTGTTACTGTCAGATGAAAAATACATAAAAGTAATTACTTGTTTTATTATGACGATAGTTTTGGCTGCAAATTTATCAACAAGTATAAAAGTTGAATTGATTCAGAAAGAACAGAATAAAGTTGATAGAGCGTGGAGCGAAACTGTTATTGAGGAAATAGAAAAATATGAAAAAGAGAATAATACTAAGGTGCAGACGATAGAATTTTGTTATGATCAGGATTCAGATTTGAGCTTGGATAAGTCTGAGAGTGCGGTTGGGTATGTATATTCTCTTGAGAATATGATGAATTATTATTCAGGAAGAAGTTTTGATGTAATCGGGATTATGGATGAGAAGCAAAAAGAACTTTTTGATGATAAAGAATGGGATATATTTGTTGTTGAAGAACAACTCGTTTTTGATGGCAATATTCTATATTTATGTTGCTATTAAATACCGTTAAAACGGCATAAGAAAAGCGTGCAGATGAAAAGTCTGCACGCTTTTGCATATAGATGATTACTGACCTGTTCTCTTCTTCTATAGAGTACCTAACAATTATAGATTTATTTTCCTGACAGATGATAAAATACAGATGAAATTATAATTGTTGTGATAAAACAGGGCAAGCTTTGCAGAAATGTTATATTTGCCTTATTTGTTTTGAATAATAAAAGGTTAATGATTTTCTTGTATTTATAAAAAAAATATGTTATTATCAAAATGTATTCATTGTTCTATATTTACTTTATCTCAAAAGGATTGAATAAAATGAAAAAAGTAACTATTCTTGTTAATTCCTGCGATTTGTACGAGGATGTATGGGAGCCTAATTTTAAGCTTTTAAAAATCCAATGGCCTGATTGCCCGTATGATTTTGTTTTGAATTCCGAAACAAAAGAGTATAGCGGGGATACAAAAAATGTCAGAACAATATGTTATGGTAAGAAAGGTACTTGGACTGAACGATTAAGGTATGTTTTGGAACAGATTGACAGTCCTTTTGTTTTATTTACATTAGAAGACTATTTTTTGCTCAACAAGGTTAATGCAGAGGTTTTTGAACAGGCAGTTTCTGTGATGGATAATAATCCTAAAGTTGGTATGATTTGCCTGTCTCACACGGGTCGGATGGATATCAAGACAGATCAGTATGAAGACAACAATTTTTATTCCCGAGTTATCGATGAGAAGTGTAAGATTTGGTGCAGAATATGTTTGTATCGCAGAGAATATTTACTTAAATTGTTGAGAGATCACGAAACCATTTGGGAATTTGAACAGTTCGCTTTATATCGTGCAAGAAAACTCGATTATATTATTTTACAACAAAATAATAATTCACCGGAAGTTTTTACTTTCAAGATTAAGATAGAAGACGGCTACGGGATTACATTAAGAAAATGGTTGCCTAAGAATGTTGAGTTGTTTGAAGAATATGGGATAAATGTGAATTACGATAGGCTGGGAATGTTTGATATGTCTGGTTTTTCTAAGCAAACACAAGCTGTTGAGCCTAAGAAAAGGAGTTTTAAAGAAATACTGTATAATACAAAGCATTCTGTGAAGGTGTTCAAAAGAAAGCTTAACAAACAATACAGAAAGTTTAAATCGGTCTATTGATCTAAAATACAATCAGACTTAAATGCAAAGACGCATTTGAACAGGCAACGGAGGGAAAATGAAAATGACTGCTGCAAAAGTGTTTGAACAAACATACAAAAAACTCGCACAATACACGGCATTTACCCCATACAGAATCTGCCCCATCGGTGCACACAGCGACCATCAGCTCGGCAAAATAACGGGCTTTGCAATTAACAAGGGCATACACATTGCATACGGACCGAAAGAAAACGGTGTTATTGAAATCAAATCGATGCAGTTTGACAAGCGTGCACAGTGGCACGTTGCCGCAACGCCGGAAACCGTGCAGGGTGACTGGGCGGACCATCTCAGGGGTGCGACAATCGCACTCAACAAGCGTTATCCTCTTCGCAGAGGTCTTTGTGCGGTTGTTGACGGTGAGCTTCCCATTGGAGGCCTTTCATCATCGGCGGCGGTAATCATCACATTTTTATCCGCCCTTTGCACTATGAATTCAATCAAGCTTGAACCTGCTGAGCTTATCACTATTTCGAAGGAAGCAGAGAATGAGTATGTTGGCGTTTCCTGCGGAAAACTGGACCAATCCTGCGAGGTTTACTGCAAAAAAGACCACCTTTTATATATGGATTTGCAGAACGACACATACGAGCTTATTCCTCAAAGTCCCTCAATGAAGCCTTATAAAATTGCCATATTCTTCAGCGGTATAGAACGCTCTCTTGCGGGCTCGGCTTTCAATATGCGTGTTGATGAATGCCGCAGTGCCGCTTATGCTTTAAAGGCTTATGCAGGTATGGATTACGGCAAGTTTGAGGAAACAAATCTCCGTGATGTGCCATATGAGGTTTATCTTGAACATAAGGATAAGCTTCCCGAAAATTGGCGTAAGCGTGCAGAGCATTGGTATACGGAGTTTGAACGCGTTCAGAAGGGGGCAGAGGCCTTCAGAAACGGTGATATTGAAGAATTCGGCAGGCTTTCATTTGAAAGCGGCAAATCTTCGATTTATAATTGGGAAACAGGTTCTCCCGAACTCAAAAAATTATATGAGATAATGACGCAAACAGAAGGAATTTACGGCGGACGCTTCTCGGGTGCAGGTTTCAAGGGCTGCTGTATGGCACTTATAAACCCCGACTTTGAAGAAAGCATCATTGAAACCGTAACCCGTGAGTATCTTGAAGCCTTCCCTCATCTTGAAGGCAGATATTCCGTGCATATATGCGAAAGTGCAGACGGTGTGAATCTTGAGGTGTGAATATGAAATGTCTTATTCTTGCGGCAGGGTATGCAACCCGCCTTTATCCCTTAACCGAAAACTTTCCCAAACCGCTTCTCAAGGTCGGCGATAAAACCATTCTCGATTGGCTGGTTGATGACATTGACACATCGGGTGATGTTGACGAATATGTTGTTATTTCAAACAGTAAATATGCCCGCCATTTTGATGAATGGGCAAAAACAAAGCAGCAGAAGATTACCGTTGTTGATGACGGCACGGATACAAACGAAACCCGTCTGGGTGCTGTTAAAGACATACAGTTTGCGATTGAAAAGCTGAATCTTGACGACGATATGCTTGTTATTGCGGGCGATAATGTTCTTGATTTCAGCCTGACGAAATTCATTGCATATGCAAAATCAAAGAACACCTCCTGCATAATGAGATATTTTGAACCTGAATTCAATAAGCTTCTCAAATGCGGCGTTGTTACCGTTGATGAAAACGACAAGGTTCTCAATATGACGGAAAAATCTCCGAATCCCGCAACCCATTGGTGCTGCCCGCCGTTTTATTACTACACAAAGGCAGACGCAGGGCTTGTGCAGAAGGGTATTGAAAGCGGCTGCGGAACGGATGCTCCCGGCAGCTTTATTGCCTGGCTTTGCAAACAGACGGTTGTTCACGCAATGGAAATGCCCGGCAGCCGATACGATATAGGCAATCTCGAAAGCTACGAAAAAGTCAAAGCGGAATATAAAGGAATAAACAAATAAAACGGAGGAATTGCGATGAAGAGAATCTATAAGTTGTTGGATTTACTTTGTCTTGATCATAAGATAGCCTCAATTAAATATAAAATCTATATGCATAGACCTTCTATGCTCAAAATATGTAAGTCTTCAAATATTAAAGTTAAAAGAAAACTATCATTTAATTTGCAATGGGATAAGCATATGCAGTTAACGAATAAAATTGCGGGATCATTGTATGTCGGAGAGCATGCAACTCTTGAAGCAGATAAATTTTCGTTCTATTCCGGATGCAAAGTGAATGTGAATAAAAATGCAAAACTTGTTTTGAAAACAGGCTATATGAACTCAGACTCAACAATAGATTGTTTTGAAAATATTGAGATTGGAAATAATTGTTGTATTTCAAAAAATGTGATTATAAGAGATTCAAACAGTCACTACATAAACCGCGAGGGGTATAGGTGTACCGCACCGATAAAAATATGTGACAACGTCTGGATTGGTCTTGGTGCAACAGTTTTGAGCGGAGTCACCATAGGTGAAGGTAGTGTTGTTGCGGCAGGAGCAGTTGTAAATAAGGATGTTCCGCCCAGATCGATGGTTGCGGGTGTGCCTGCGAAAGTAATAAAAAATGATATTAAATGGACTCCTTGAAATGCAGCCGATACGATATAGGCAATCTTGAAAGCTACGAAAAAGTAAAAGCGTAATATAAAGGAATAAACAAATAAAACGGAGGATTTGTCTTTATGAAAGAAAAAACAGGCATTATATCAAAAGCCAAAGATGCAATCCATACTGTTAAAGAGTACTGGAATGTGCCGCCAAAAGGAAAGTATATTCCTTATAAAGAGGTTGTATCCTTAAGCGGTGCGGGCTTCGGTGTTAACTGGGCAATGCTTCTTGCAGGAACAATCAGTTTAAGTGCGGGCAATTTTCTTGTAGGTGCAAGCATCGGACTTCGCCCTATGGATTTGCAGATAATGCTGACAATAGCCAATATCATCGGCATTCCCATAGGCATATTCAGAAGCTGGTATTATGACAACCATCATATCCCCGGCGGTAAATTCTTGCCGTTTATAAAAAGAACGGGTTTTCCGATTGTTCTGATGTCCATGATATTTGTATGGCTTCCGTATGAATATTTCAGCTACAATACCAAGGTGATTGTTGTCTGGCTGATGTTTTTCATTCTCAGTCAGTTTCAGAATTTCTATAATGAAAGCTATACCTATTTCCAGCAGATTATTTCTCCCGATGCTCAGGAAAGAGCCAACGTAATGAGCATCTCTCAGGTTATCTATTCCCTCGCACCGACGCTTTCAAATCTGTTTATCCCGATGATTGCGGGCTGGACCTGGGGTCTTGATAACATATGGACCTACCGTGTTATTTATCCTGTTTTCACGGTAATCGGATATGTCATCAGCGTAATTTTCTTCCGAAAGGTAAAAGAAAGACTTATTCTTCCGAAAAAGAAGCTTGAATCCGTCAGAATGCTTGATGCTATCCGTGAGGTTGCAAAGAATAAATATTATTGGATTATTCAGTCGGCAGGCTGGGTGGTTTTTCTTGAATCGGGATATGGCATAATCCTTGGCTGGTCGTTTGTTTATGCATATAACGGAGAATATCAATCCTATTTAGGCGTTGCAAACACCGTTATCGGCAATGCGGCGTTGTGGTCGATGCTTCTTGCACCTCTTGCTATTAAAATTATGGGAAAAAGAAATCTTCTCATAACTGCAAACTCAATCAACATAGCTGTTCTTATCGTTCTTTATTTCACCTACCGTAATCTTATTCTGATTTGTGTTCTCTGGTATTTCAATACATTCATAAACACATTCTGGAATATAGTTCAGCATCAGATAAGTGCCGATATGCGTGACTATCACCAGTGGAAAACCGGTGTGAGAGTTGACGGCCTTTTCGGCCCTCTCGGTATGATAGGCACCGTCATAGGCTTCTTTACGGGTATGGTATATCCGGCAATTTATGAAAAAATGGGCTTGCTTGACGATTACAGCGTTCTTTACGATGATACAATCCGAAACAACCTTTTCGAGGTGCTGATTATTTGCTCGGCTTTCGGTGCTCTTCTTAATCTGATTCCCTACTGTTTCTATGACTTAACCGAAAACAAGCACAAAGCCTATGTTGATGTGCTCAAAATCCGTGCAATGTTTGAAAATTATTCTCTCGGTGTTCTTGAAAACGATGAGCTTGCCGAAGCAATGGAGATTATTCACGAGGCAAAATCCCTTTACGGAAAAGAAAAGCTTGACGTTGATAAAAAAGCCGAAAAATCCGTAAAGAAAGAAATAAAAGAAACCAACCTTGCCATAGAAAGAGCTGCCATAATAATGGAAGACCTCAACAAGTTTTCGGGCGAAGCGGGCAGAGCAAGGCTCGCACAGGCACAAGAGGATTATTCCAGAGGTCAGATTTATTATTATGAAAATATAAAAGAGGGTCTGAAGAGTGCAAGAAAGCTGCCGAAGAAAACTGCGGCAGAAAAAGAAATCCGTTCCGATGCAATTAAAAATGCACGCACCAAGAAGGAGTCTGCATCGCTCATAAGAAAACACGGAATTGAAAACATATCTGCTCCCGATGAAGCTGTGAAGGAAGAGCTGCAAAGCAGGGAAACGGGCAGCTTTGCAGAGAGCATAAAGGTAAGGCGTGAGCTTAAGGCCTATCTTAAGGCGGCTTCAATCTATGAAAGAGCCGTTAAGCCCTACACAAACGCAAAAAATCTTATTGAGCAGGCAGAAAACTACACTCATTACGAAGAACTTGAAGCAAGATATGCGGCAATTTCGGCAGAGTAACGGCAGAAAGGAATATGTAAAATGGCAATTCTTATTAAACAGATAGTTTCATATTTAACATCGGCAGCATTTGTTATTGCAAGCTTTCTGGGCATAAGCCCCGTTCCTTTTATTGAAAAGGTTGAGGATTTTAAGGTTACAACATATATAAGAGGCGAATATGTTCAGTCGGAAAACAGTCTTTATCCCGAAGATTTTGATATTGTAACGGATGTTATTCTTTTTGAATGTGCCTCATTTAACAGCAAGGGCGAGGTTATATGCAACGAGCCCGTTCTTGAAACCGCACTTGCAAATATCCGCAAGGCAATCGGCGACAGAGATATTAATATCACTCTCAATTTTCTCGGGCCTTGGGGAATAACGGATTCAAATGTCTGGGAAGAACAGATGGAGGCTCAGTCTGTTGAGCATAACAAAGCCTTCACAAGCGGCGTTCTTGAAGATAATATTATTGCCGTGCTTGATAAATATGATTTTGACGGCGTTCATTTTGATTATGAATATCCGCTTTCGGATAATGCGTGGAAATATTATAATAAATTCCTCGTTTCGCTTGATAAAAAGCTCGGCGACTACACTCTCGGCGTTGCCGGAAACTATTGGAACATACATTTTACCCGGGCAGCACTCAGGGCAATAGATACTTTTGAGCTTATGATTTACGATATGGTAGACGGGCAGGGCAGACACGCTACTTATGAGGATACCGTAAATGCCGTTAAAAGGCTCGGACTTCAGGGTATGATTTTTGAAAAGGTCAACATCGGACTTCCTTTCTATTCACGCCCCACGGATATGTCGGCATATTGGTACGGCTATAACGGATGCTATGACGGGATTGATGAAAACGGCTGGTATCATTGCGATAACATAAACAAGGATTTCTGGTTCAACACTCCCGAGGTTATAGAGGCAAAAACGGAATATGCAATCAATAACGGCTTCGGCGGTGTTATGATATGGCATTATAACTGCGACTTGCCCTCAACTCACGAAGATTCGCTCCTCAGGGCGGTCGGAACGGCTGTGAATAATAATTATTGATGATAAATCGGTTTCGTCTTTAAGGCGAAGCCGATTTTTTTATGGTGTATGCTTGACATTATCACCCGCTGCGTGTCGCACCATAGCTGATTTTCTTAACGACACAAATACCGTTCCCGAGGATTACGACATTATTCTTACGGGCGATCTGGGTGCTGTTGGCTCAAAGCTTCTTATTGAGCTTTTGCAAAAGCAGGAGGGCATTGACATAAGCACGGTTCATAACGATTGCGGACTTATGATTTATGATTTGAAAAAGCAAAAGCAAATGGGTGCGGGCGGCTCGGGATGCGGCTGCAGCGGGGCGGTTGTCTGCTCAAATATTATGCGAAGAATAGAGTGCGGCGAGCTTAAAAAGGTTCTTTTTGTGGGCACGGGTGCATTGCTCTCAAACATTTCGTCACTTCAGAGCGAAACAATACCTGCCATTGCTCACGGCGTTTTGCTTGCGGGGGAATAATATGAACGAAATATCTCAGGCGTTGAAGGTTATCAACACAACCGTAAAAACAGTTAAAACCATAGATATAATAAAAAAAGCCGTGATTTCCGCATCGGTGGTTGCGTGCTGTGTAATCACCGTTAAAATGCTTAAAAATCAGAAGGGGATTTAATGATGAAAAGCAGACTGACCTCGGAATTGAAAGAAGCCCTGCGGTCATTCAAAAAAGGAGCAAGGGTGCAGAGTAACGGCGAAAACATTGTTTGCGAAGGCTGGCTTACCGATAATTATTTTTTTCTTGAACGCAACGGAGCCGCAGCTCTGATCGAATGCAGAAGATGCAAAACAGATGATATTTACAATTTATATGAAAAGTGCAGGCGTGTGTGTGAAAACGGTGTTTTACCGCCGCAAGAGAAAATAATCGAAGAATTCAGAAATTGCAAAATTATATATGCAAGAAAGCTCCGTTTTGCGTTAACCGCCGCCCTGATTGTTTTTGCGGGCGAGGGAGTAAAGCTCAACGGCAAAAAGGGCACAGAGCTTACGGCAAATTCAATCAAATCGCTCCGAAGGATGGAAGAATTTGATTTTGAATATATAACAGAAAACATTTTGTCTTGCGAAAAGCTTCTGCAAAAAGACCCTGCGGGAATTTACTGCCTGCTTGATGATTTTTCCAAAAATGAATACAGAAAAGCCGTTATGCGCAAAGCAAGGCAGAGCAGAAAAAGCGAGATGGAAATTGCAAAAGAGGCTCTTCTGAATGCACAAAAATCAAAAAAGCATATCGGAGAATTCCTTATATATCAAAGGAAAAAGCGTTCCGCAGGCATAGCCTGCATTGCTTTTGAATATCTGATGCCTGCTGTGCTGTCGGTAGCGGCAGGTATTTTGTTTTCAAGCCTGAAACTCGGAATTCTTCTGCTTTTTGTGCTGTATCCCATAACAAAAAATCCCGTTGAAAGAGCTTTCCTTTCAGGAGTGAAGCCTCAAAGATTTATGAGATTAAAGAGTGATTGCGACAAGGTGAAAAATGCCGCAACGCTGATTACGGTCTCCGTGCTTATGCCCTCTGCCGACAAAATAAAATCTCTTGAGAATCATTTGAAAAAGCTTTATCTGAGTAATTGCAGCGGTAATGTCAGAGTATGCTGTCTTGCGGATTTTAAAGGGGCGGACAGACCCTCAAAGCCCGAAGATAAAGCTGATTTAAAGGCAATGCGTGATATGGTTGACCGATTAAACAAATCCCACGGCGGAGGCTTTCTGATTGCAATAAGACCCCGTGTTTATTCAAAAACCCAGGGCGAATTTACGGGTCGGGAACGCAAAAGGGGAGCGATAACGGATTTACTGAAAGCAATAAAAGGCAATGAAAAGGGATTCATTGCAATTCACGGCGATAAAACCGATTTAAATGCAACAAAATACATTATTGCTCTGGATGCGGATACCGAGCTTGAATTTGACGGCGTGAACGAACTCGTTGCTGTTGCAGGGCATCCGCTGAACAGACCGGTTATTGATAAAGAAAAGGGCAGAGTTGTTTCGGGCTACGGAATTCTTGTTCCGAAAGCGGCGGCAAAAATTAACCCCGCAGCAAGCCGTTTTGCTGATATTATGGCAGGCGAAGCAGGCTTCGGTTCATATGAGGCTCTTTCAAATGAAAAATATCAGGATTTATTCGGAGAAGGAATCTTCTGCGGAAAAGGGCTTATTGATGTTGATGCATATTATGAGACTATGCTTAATAATCTGCCCGCAGAAACTGTTCTCAGCCACGATATAATTGAAGGCGGGTTTTTGCGTGCGGGGTATGTTTCCGATGTTCATATCACGGAAAGCTTTCCTCAAAGTGTGGGCTCATATTTTATGCGTCTGCAAAGGTGGATAAGGGGCGATTGGCAGAATGCGGGCTTTATCTTTGGCAAAAATCCGTTGACTTCTCTGTCAAGATATAAGCTTGCGGATAATATTCTGAGAAGCATACAGCCCGTTATATCCGTGGCTGTTTTGTTTATTTCAATGTTCGTTGGCGGAAAAGAGGGGGCGGTGATTGCTTTCGCAGCATCGTTATCGCTTTGTGCATCAGATGTTTTTTCGGGAATATCTGCGGTAATCAGTGGCGGATTTTATGAAATATCGAGAAAGTTTTATTCGGATACGGTTCCCGAGGCAATCCGTTGTTTTTCGAGGGCATTGATTTCGGTTGCTTTGTCGGTAAAGCAAAGCCTTGTTGCCGTTTCTGCAGCTTCAAAGGCATTATGGCGGCTTCTGGTAAGCAAAAAAAAGCTGCTTGAGTGGTCAACCGCAGCCGATGCGGAAAAAAGCAAATCTGCTTTCCGTATGCTTATCAGCTGCATACCGTCTGCTGCGGCATCGGTTATCCTTTTCAATTTCGGAACACCGATACACAGATTATCGGCATTATTTATACTCGGAGATATACCGCTTACCTTGATTTTCGGAACACCGAAGAAAAAAACAAAAAGGAAACCGAGCGAAAAATCCCGCAAACGGCTTATGGATTATTCTGCTGAAATGTGGAGTTTTTTTGATGAACAGTGCACGGCAAAGCATAATTTTTTGCCGCCCGATAACATTCAGCTTTCGCCTTCAAGGTCGGTTGCATCAAGAACATCCCCAACTAATATCGGGTTAATGCTTTTATCTGTTCTTGCGGCAAGAGATTTGGGTTTTATAAACAGTGAGGAGCTTTACGGTAAGCTGGATTCATCACTGAAAACCGTTGAAAAGCTCGAAAAATATGAGGGAAATCTCTTTAATTGGTATAACACCGAAACCTGTGAGGTTATCGGCGGGCGGTTTGTTTCAACCGTTGACAGCGGCAACTTTCTTTGCTCTCTGGTTGCCCTTAAAGAGGGCGTTTCAGAATATGCAAATGAGTGTTATTCGCTTTGGAATATTGCACGGCGTGTTCAAAAATTAATTTCCGAAACAGACCTTGCCGTGTTTTATAATAAAAACAAAAAGCTTTTTCATATAGGCTTATATGAGGAAAACGGAAAGCTTTCCGAAAGCTTTTATGATTTGCATATGAGCGAAATGAGGGCAACGGCTTATTTGGCGGTTGCCAGGAGAATTGTTCCGAAGCAGCATTGGAGTGCCCCTTCACGAACCGTTATCAGAAGCGGCAGGTTTTTCGGTCTTGCATCGTGGACGGGAACAATGTTTGAATACTTTATGCCGAATATATTCCTTCCGTCAAAAAGAGGGTGCCTTGACCGTGAAGCTCTGAATTTCTGCCTCTATAATCAAATGAAAAGGGCAGGTTCAAGACCGTTCGGTGTGTCTGAAAGCGGATTTTATGATTTTGACAGTGAATTGAATTATCAGTATAAAGCCCACGGCATTCAGAAGCTCGGATTAAAAAGAGGGCTTGATAAAGAGTATGTTGTTTCACCGTATTCCTCGTTCTTAACGCTGGGGTTTGCTCCGAAAGCATCTGTAAAAAACCTCAAAAGACTTGAGAAAATGGGTATGTGCGGCAAATACGGCTTTTTTGAAGCTGCTGATTTTTCACCTGAGAGGTGCTCGGGTAAAAAATACCGCATAGTCAGCTCATATATGTCGCATCATATCGGAATGAGCTTGCTTTCAGCGGTGAATTTCTTGAAAGATAACTGTATGCAGCAAAGATTTATGAGAGATGCCTCAATGTGCGGTGCAGAAAGCTTGCTGAATGAAAGAATTCCGCTTGGAGCACCGGTTTTTAAAGCAGCATACGGCAAAAACATTCCCGCCCTGCGTGAAAGAACCGGCAAGAAACCCGATTTGGGCTCCCTTTACAGTGCTTTTTCAAACAAATTAATGCTCAGCGATTTGCTCGATATTGCCGTTGTTCAGAAGATTATGACACATTTGTCAAAGAGTAAAGCTTCATCATCTGATAAATCCGAAGAGAGGGATAAGCTTATGCTTTTCGGAATAACGGGAGAATTGCCCGTGATTCTCATAAAGCTTGAAAGTGCAGAAGATGCAGCTGCGGCGGTTCACTATATAAGAGCAACCAAAGCACTCAGATGCTGCGGAACAGAAACGGATACGGTTTTTGCCTGTGACAGCGGGGGAGGAAACTTCGGAAAAATAAGAACCGTGCTTTTTAATCTGCTTTCAAGCGAAAACTGCGAGCTTATGCTCGGAGTGAAGGGCGGTGTTTTTATTATCAACTATAAAAACTGCTCTGCCGAAACGCAAAAAAATCTCGAAAATAATGCCTCGGTTATTTTTTGCCCTTCATAATTGACTGAATTTGCAGAAATTCAGTTTTTCACAGTTCAAAATACGATGTAAAGAGGAACACCTTAACAACCGAGCGAAAATTGAACCGTGCAGGCTGATTTTGTATAAAATCAGAAAAATAATCAGTTTTTTCATCCGTTTAACTTGCCGATGACTCAAAATTATTACGCAAAGAGCAGAACGAAAAATCATAAGATAAGTTCCGACTGTGTAAAGTGAAACCGCTTTACGCAGTCGGAAAATCAATAAAAGAACAGTAGAAAAAATGAATAAAATTAATAAAATACATATACATTTTATATATATGCCGGTTACGGGCCCAAAAAAGGCTTGTTCTCTCTTCTTTTTCAGATTCTCAGAAACACCTAATCTTGTAAAGTAAAATAGCTTTACAATCCGTCGGGTTTTCAGAGCAAAAAAGGTTTGCGGCAAAATTGCCAAAACCCTCAACTTCTTATTGTTCAATATTAACAAAAAGTGAATTCGATTTTAAAAACCATTGACATCCGCCCGACTTTTAGGTATAGTTATTATGACCATATGGTGTTTTTGGGGGTGTAGTGTCCCTATTTGGGGCATAATACCGCCGGAAACCACTGTTGGATAATTCAATTTTGTGATTCTGGCTGTTGCTTTGCGCCGGATATTAAGGCGTGTCTGGTGCAGACAAAATCAATAAGGAGGTCGGTCAGAGTGTTTCCGTAGCATTGTTATCCTAAATATACTTATAGGGCCGTAACAAAGCGGCGGATTCGCATCAAGCAGAATTAAATTGTCCGAAACTAATTCAGGTTTGAAAATTTTTTGGAGGTGTACAAATTTGAAAAAGTCAACCCGTATTCTCGCATTCCTCATGGCTTTTGCAATGCTCATCGGTTCCTTCTCCGTAATGGGTAGTGCATACGAAGCATACAAGGGCGCAGCTATCAAGAATAGCTATAACGACATTGACACTCCTGTTTTCACAACAGAGCAGGCAGCAACAATGGCTCTTGATGAGTTAGACCGTATGCTTGCTAAGGAGCAGATTTACCTTAACATTTATGTTGGTGAACTCGACCTTAGAAGCGTAAACTACACAATCACAAGTGTTGACAACCTTCTTACCAAGGCAAGCTCACTTCTCGGCCTTCTCGGCAGTGCAGCGGACCTCACCATTGCTTCACTTAAAGACAGCGATGACGGTCAACCGATGCAGAGAGGTTCTGCAACAACAACAGGTAATGTAACAGACGTTAAGTTTATTACAAACCTTCTTGACTTCCTTGGTGACAACGCAGGTATCTTCGAGCAGTATGCCAACGGCACAATCACTCTCGGTATTCTTAACGGCATCATCGCTGATTACGTTTTCAATGTAAGAGAGCTTGTTATCGGTCTTGGCTACAGCCTCACCGAAGCCGGCAAGGATTATGATCCCATAGACGGCGACTTCGCAAACGAAGTTCCCACAGAATTCCAGGGTCCTACCGACGGTGCTATCAATCTTGTTCAGTCAATCCTCAACGAGCTCGTTCTCGGTGAGTGGGTTCTCCTTGACGAATATTTTGATGAGCCCTGGAAAACAGTAAATACAAGATACGATTATTATTCATTTGCTGATGACTACAATGAAACAAAGCCCGATACAACAAACTTTGACTACTACGGCTACAAGCATCCCGATGAGTGGGTTCTCGTTGGTCTTGGCGGCTGTGTAAGAGTTCCTGCAGGCGATCCTGCTCCCGCTCCCGTATATGACGCAGTAAAGATCACAGGCAACCTCGATGGTTATACATTTATTGAAAACCTTCTTCGCAGAGCATTTGACTATCTTCTTGTTCCCGTTCTCAACAACCAGACAAGACACGCTCTTCGTGAGTGGTGCGGTATTGTATACGATAGTAAATATACAGACA
This sequence comes from uncultured Clostridia bacterium, assembly GCA_937880805.1. Classification (GTDB taxonomy): domain Bacteria; phylum Bacillota; class Clostridia; order Oscillospirales; family Acutalibacteraceae; genus CAG-177. The sequence continues at coordinate 4,606 of CALGRR010000131.1, read as the reverse complement.
GAACAGTTTGGAATCCCACAACAATGACTTGGGATGAAAACGAATCCTATGATCCCCTCTATGCAGGTGAAACCGTATATCCCACAGAAGATAACGCAACCGTATATAACGATATTTTCAACTGTAATGCTTATATGGCAAAGGTTGGCGACACCATTCCCGAAGGCAAGACCCTCATTTCTCAGTTTAATGATATCCTTGGTCGCTTCCTCATTGGTGAAACCAGAGAAGACGGAACATCAACCGGTCTTCTTCACCTCAAGGATGCTGAAGGAAATGCTACCTATGTTCCTTATGAAAGCTTCACAAACGGCACAGTTGGTGACTGGACTTGGCAGTTTGGTTCAAACTCCTACCTCTTCACCAACGTTGCAAACGTTGCAAAATACGTTCTTCAGATCACAGGACGTCTTCTCTTCGCAGACTATGTTGAAGTTCCTTCAGCTGAAACAATCGAAGGTTATAACGACCAGCAGGTAGTTGCTTTTATTCTCAGATCAATCTTCAACGGCTCCGTTGATTGGATGTATATCCCCAACGATGCTGAAAACCAGACTATCCTCGGCGTTGCTTACTCAGCAGTTGAGCAGCTCGCATATCAGGATATTCCTCAGTTTACATATGAGAGACCTTCAGTTGCAGACTATGCAAGTGATATGCAGACATATTATGATCTTCTTATCGACCAGGCTCTCAATATCCTTCTCGACGTAGCAGTTTATAACCTTAACGAATCCCTTGATGCTAACCCTGCAGCAGGTGCTAAGGCTGGCGAAGGCCTTATCCCCTACACTCAGGATATCAACAACGGTTCATGGGAAGATATCGCTATTATGATAGCAAAGTGGGCAGTTAACGAATACGGTCCTCTCCTTGCTATCTACAAGGATCTCCACACCGGCGGAAAGAACACTGCTAACCTCACAATGGATCACGTATGGACTGATCTTGACACAATTCTCAACTCAATCATCCCCATCGTAGGTCCCAGTGCATGGATTAACTCAGAAATTTCAGGCAAAACATTTGCTAACGGCAACTCGGCTGTTGTTAAGAGCCTTCTCTTTGACTACATCCTTAAGCCCGTTTACACTCTTGATGCAACAAACTTCTCAAAGATTTTTGATAAGAACACAACCGGTTCATTTGCAACAATGAACGGTGTTGCTATCATCGTAGACATTCTTGATAACGTATTCGACCTTCTCTTCCCCAACGTATTCAAGAACAATGCAACATCAATTGACGAAATCCTTCAGAACAATCTCCTCGGCACAATGGTTTATGACCTTATCAGAACTCTTGGAACAGAAAGTTTCACCGGTAAAACAAACGCAGTTACAATCAACGGCAGAGCTACCGATATTGTAAAAGTTGCTCTTCCTGTTGTTGGTATGATTCTCGGTCTCAGCGGTGAGCAGGAATTCGAAGAGATGGAAATCTATATGCCCGAAGTTTTCGAGGTTGGTAAGTCAACAACCTTCGGCGTTTACAACGGTTCAAGCGGTATCAACACCGGTTACACCAATGCAAGCGGCACATTCACACAGGATACCCTTTATGAATATTCAGTTGTATCCGTTCTTGCTCAGGCTCACCACGCAGCAGGCGGCACATCAAACCTTTCATATTCAGGTATCAACAACACAACAAAGTTCTCCGGCGGTGACAGCGTTAATGTTACAATCGCTCCCGACGGTATCGTTGACGGCGACATCATTGAATTCACAGTTAACTATAAAGTAAGCGGTGAAGAGCCCAACACAACAATCGGCGGCCAGCTCACCAAGACTGTTTATGCATATGCAGGTGCATATGCAGAGGGCGACGATGTTCGCGAGCAGGAAAAAGAACTCTCAGACGGCATTAAGATTCTTTATTCAACCGATATTTATCTCAACCAGGGTGATGACCTTGATGACATCGAGGGCTTCAGCATCCGTATCCAGGATAATGATAAGAATAAGGATTGGCCCGGCGAAGATACAAACGGCGACGGCGAAATCGACAACACCGTTCACGCAACAGAAAATGTTGTTAAGCTTGGTGCTGTAGGCAATTCGAATGCAGTTTTCGCAGCAACAGGAACAGAAGTTACCGTAGCAAACCTTTCAGGTCAGGACGGTATCTATATGCTCAATCCCTTCAAGCTTGCAACAAAGGCTGACGGCTCTTTCTATGAGAGATACGAAGACTTCTATGAGCTTGACGCAGAAGGCAACGTTGTTATCAACGAAACAACAGGCAAGCCCGTTATCACAGGCAATAACGGCGGTATAACCAATGGCGACTATAGCGTAACTGTTCCCGTAACTCTTTACGATGCAGCAGGCACATCAGCTATAAAGACAGAAACTGTTACAATCAGAATTCACCTTTATGATGACTTCGGTCTTCCCGGTGCATTCAACTCAGCAGTTTCAAAGAACCGTCAGACATCAGAGTATAACAACACAGCAACAGGCTTTGACATTGCATGGTCAAACTATATTGCAGCTGTTAAGAACGCAGCTAAGCTCGCTCTTACTCCCAAGTCAGGCGATAACTTTATGACATTCATCGGTATGAATGACTCGTCCGATGCTTATGTAAACTACTATGAGCAGAGAGCTCTTGAGCTTGAAGCAGCTATTGCAGCTATCGAAGAGTTCAAGGCATCTGCAGGTGTTACAGGCATCAAGAACATTATCAGAGCTCACGATGGCTATAACTACGAAGAAGTACCCTTCCAGGAAACTGTTGACGGTGTAACTTATACATTCTATTATCAGGATCCCATCGAATACTATGAAGACGGTTATGTATTCTTCGGCGAACGCAACTACATCCCCTATCTCTATGACAGATACAGAGATGCAAGAGGCAGAGGCCAGGATCTTGTTAATTCACAGGAAATCTTTGTAAAGGCTCCTGCATCAGCAGTAGGCATTTATGGCGAGGGTTATGTATTCTCTGCAGAAGAAGAGGGAGAATACTATGATTCACTCAGAGCAGCTGTTGAAAGAATGAAGAACCCTGAAATCGTTGGTTCAACAGAAGCTGCTTATGCAGAGCATATGCTCGACCTCACAAGCAGACGTCTTGTTGCTCTTGAAGCAAGCAAGGATAAGCTTAATAAGGCTATCGCTCTTTATAGTGATATTGACCTCACAACAGGTGCATCAATGTATACATCAGATTCCTTTGAGGCTTACTCAAATGCCATCACTTTTGCAAACAAAGTAAATGCTAAGGCTACAAAGGATGCACTCGGTGCTATCACAGATGAATGCACAAATCCCGTTGAAGTTAACGTTGCTATGTCAGAGCTTGTTGAAGCAAGAAAGAAGCTCGTTGAATCCTGCAACTTCTCAGATCTTGAAGCTAAGATCAATGAAGTAGCTCCCTATATCGATCTTGCAGCTGATTACACACCCGAAAGCTTTGCAGATTTCAAGGCAGCATATGATGAAGCTGTTGATCTCTACAACCAGAAAGACTCAATGGGCAAAACAGATGCTAACCAGGATAAGATTGATAACGCTGTTATAGCTCTTGATGCAGCTTACAAAGCTCTCGAAGACGCAGCAGCAGCAGAACCCACATGGGCACTTGTAACATCAACTCCCGCAGGTTATGAATCATACTTCAAGGATAAGTCAAAGAGATACACTTTTGTTCCCACATTGATGTCTTCTGTATCCGGTAACAAGCATCAGGCTACATGGTTTGTATCACCTCTTGCAGAAGATGGAACAACGGTTGTTGATGACTTCATTGTAGGCGTTGGATATAATCTCAATGCAACAGCAGCATCAAAAATCATTGACGAAGCTTCACTTAACAATTGCTATGTTAAATATACTCCTAATAGTAAAAATAAGTATAGCACGGGTGCTCTTCTTCAGATATGCAACTCCTCTGACAATTCAGTAATCAAAACATATCAGATAATCTGCTATGGTGAGGTTATTCCTGATGGTAGAATTATGGGTACTGATGGTTCAGATGCCGCTGCTTTTGTTACAAAGAGATTGACATACAAGACAGATAAGACCTTGTGTGCTAAATGGGCTTCAATTGATGTTAACGGTGATGGAAGAATGAACTCAACGGATTCAAAAAATGTACAGAAGTATGTAACTAACAGAGTAACATTTGATCAAGTTAATGTTGATGTTATAACCCTTTCTTAATTGTTTAGTTATTCTTAAAAATCCGATACAGCTCTCAATGGGCTGTATCGGAGGCTCTAATTATCCATACTGACCTTTTAAGGTCATTATTTTATAAGGAGGAAATGAGCTGATGACAAAATTTAAACGCTTTTTGAGCTGTTTCCTTGCCTTAACTATGGTTCTCGGAATGTTCTCCGGAATGGGTGCAATGTTTGCTGTTGATGCTTCGGCGGCAGAAGGAACATCCCAGGTAAAGAGTTATGCAGAACTTAAGGCACAGTACGGCGATTTCATTTATTATGGCATTGACGTAATGGAAATCGCAGCAGACGGCACAGAAACATACACAGACTTCTATGTAAATGCAGGCGACACACTTAAGATTTTACATTATATCAAGTCAACAAGATACATAGGCAATGTAGACTTGTTCCTTGAATTCGATTCAG
>CALGRR010000130.1 GCA_937880805.1 uncultured Clostridia bacterium | reverse complement strand
TACTGCGGCTGCTGTGAAGAGGCCATCGGACCTTCCTTATTGCCTTCGTTATAAAGCTTCTTAAAGCTTGAAGAAATGCCGGAGAGCTTTCCGTAAAGGTCGTATGTAATCTGAGTGCTTGGTGCTACTGCCATATAGCTTGCCATTGTCTGACAGAGAATGTAGCTGTCTAAAAATGCGAACTTCACTACCCATGCAACAAAGAGAGCAAGCAGGAAGGCAAGCAGCGCACTCCAGTTAAGGAGCTTGAAAAGCAAGCCAACGGGTACGAATACCACAAGCACAACTACGATGCTTAAAAGTATAACCTTCAGCATTGTCTTTGCCGCATTTTTCAGAAGCTCTTTGATGTTCTGTGCGTAGATTACAACACCGTCACAGGCTGACTGATATGCACCCTGTTCCTTTTTGTAGAAGGTATATCCCAGACAGCATTCGTCAATATAGCCGAGTGATAAGTCAACAAAGAACTTTGCCGCACTTGTGATTGCTCCCATACCGGGGATAAAGTCCATTGCATTGCCTAATCTTTGGATGCCGTTCTGAATCTGCTTTACAGCACCCTTAACCAGCTTATCTACCGCAAAATATACATTTGCTGTGGCAAAGCGTTCTTTTACCTTTTCCTTGCCGTAGTTTACCTGATTTGCGGGAACCTTGCCTGTTGTTACCGCTTCGGCAAGCACTGCAACGTGTCCTGCTTTAACAAGGTAGCCGAAGTAGTGCATAATCGCAAAGCGGACAATTCCGGTCAAGCCGAGCCATATAATGATACAGATTGCCATTCCGCCTTCGCCGAACAGCCAGCCAAGTCCCATAAGGATTGCAAGCAAGACAACCGAGATTAAAACGGTTGCTCCGCCGAGTAATAGTTTTGCCATTGCAAAAGGCATTGTCTTTCTGAATAATTCACCTGATTTCATATAGTATTCCTCCTTACTTTGTCACCTCACGCCTTGCGGCGGCTCCGCCCGCCTGATTTGGATAGCAGGGCGGAGCTTGAGGCATTTATGAGTTGGGGGTTAATTTATTTCAAATTTTCAACCATTCTCATTGCGATAATGAGAGCCTGTTCACGGGTTGCGTTTGCATAGCCCTGTGCCTGTTCTTCGGTTGTGATGTTCTTAGGAGCAAATTTGTTATTACCAACACCGTTTATAATGTTGTTTGCCGCCATAAAGTACACGCTTTCTTTCGCCCAATCGGAGATGTCTGCATCGTCTGCAAAAAGTGCAGGCTTTGTGTAGTCTAGCTTGAAGTTTGCATCTGTTGCAAGTGTCCAGCCGGGAAGTGTTACACGCTTGAACACTCGGGTTAACATTGCCGCCGCCTGTTCACGATTTAAGAGATCGTTTGGTGAATAGGTTGTTGCCGATGTGCCGTTTACTGCACCGATGTTATATGCTTTCAAGATTTCCGGATCTGCCGTATCGGTAAACGGATTTGCAACTGCCGGAAGTGCAGGTGTGCCGGAGAGTGCTTCATAAACCTTTACGGAAACTGCTGCAAATTCAGCTCTTGTGATGTCGGCTGTTAAATCAGCTCCGTCAAGAATTTCGGGGATAAGTCCGAGAGCCTCTGCCTGCTGAAGCTCTGACTGTGCCCAAGAAGATGCATCAAAATCGGGAGCGTTTACAGAAAGGACATTTGACCAATCGGAATAGCCGAGCGGGCCGCCGTAGCGTACACGCAGCTGAACATGGCTCTTCTCGGTGATGGCCGCAGTGGTAGAGGTAACACGGTCGCCTTCATAGAGGGGCCAGTGGGCGTTGCCCACATAGACGTCCTGCCAGCCGCCGCCGTTGACATTGATCTGCGCGTCCAGTTCATCAAGACCCCACTCGTCGTGCATAGCATAGTAAATTTCAGCGTCCCAAACGGAATCGGGGGTGTCCAATTCGAAGTAGACATGCGCCTCGGTCTGAGTTCCCTCCGGCGGAACGACCTTCATCTCGGAGATGACGGGGGCGGCATAGCTCTTCGGCTCAGCAGGAACACGCTGGGTGCTGCCCTTGCCGATGACGGCGATATCCGACCACTCACCGGTGCGGATGATCTGCTCGTCATTGCTGTAATACTCCATATAGTAGCGGCAGCGGATGTAAAGACTGTGATTTTCCACATCGAAGGAATAGATATTTTCGTCCCAATCCCCGTGGTGATATACATAGGTGGTGATCGCAGGCTTATACGGCTCAAAAACGCTGCCATCCTCGCCTTCATAGTAGGTCAACCAGAAGAATTCGAAGCTCTCCATCAGTTCACTTCGTAGGGATACATACGGATAGCCGTTTCCTATACCGTCTGTGTACCAGTTGGTGTCCCATTCCTCGTTGTGTTGCCAATTGTCCTCGCCATCCAGCGATACGTCGTACTGTATACAGATCTCAAATGACCAAAGACCGTATTTTTCGCGGAAGGCATCGCTGTCACGGTCGTACTCTGCCGCAAGAAGTGCCACCTCCGGATCGGCGACCATGATCATTCGCAGATGGTCGTGATGACCTTCGGTTGCATCCCCGTCGGTATAGACGAAGTAATTGGGGGCTTTCGGGGCAGGCAGTTCAAATTTCGATATGTCGTTTTCCTCCGCCGCAAATGTCATCACCGAGAAAACAGATAACAGCAAAATCAATGACAGCAAAAATGCCAATAATTTTTTCATTGCATTTTCCTCCTCTTTGAATATGTTTTTTATGAAATGCTCGGAATGAGCTTATTCAACCACATCGCCCGCAACGCAGTAAATGCAGTTTTCAGCTTCCGCTCTGACCTTGTTGACATACCCCGAAAGCATTGAAACTCCGCCCACAAGGCTGCTGTCAATTTCCTCGGCAAGAAAATCTCCGTGCATATCGTTTGAATGAAGAATTGTCAGTTTTTTTAAATTTTCCATTTCATCCTCTTTTCCCTGTTAATCAGACATTATCAACATTTTTGAATTTATAATACTCATTCACAAGGTTTCTGTAGCCGAGATTTTTTATGTCCTCGTATCTGAAATTATAGCGTGATTTTGTTCTTTTTCCCGTTGCGAGATAACGGATGCACTCCTGCATATATTCATCAATCTTTTTCAGAGTTTCATCGGTGTTTATAACAGGGAAAAACCACCGTGTCCACGTCAGCTCGCTGTAAACGGGATTATCATAAAGCTTTGTGTTGAACCGTTTTACAAAAGCTCTTGCCGCATATTCTCCGGGTAAATTTTTCTTGCCCGCCCAGCGAGAAAGTGACCTTGCTTTTCTTCGCATTTTTGCTTTGAGCTTTTCAAAAGAAACATCATTGATGTCAATTATTCCGTTGTGATAAGAAAAGCCAAGGAAAGTCCATTTTTCACCCGGATTTGTTATTGTTTCCTTATCGGGATTGATGGTGAGTTTTTTTGAAAAAAGGCAGTTTTTTATAGCCTTGATGCTTTCGTCAAGCTCGGATTCATCCTTTGCAAAAACAAGAATGTCATCCGAATATCGGATATAGGGAATATTTCGACTGAAGAAATATTCATCAAGCTCACGCAGATAAAAATTTGCAAGAAATGCAGATACGGGAACACCTGCCATAATTCCTTTTCGTTCTTCAAGCAATTCACCGTTATACTGCACATACGGATTTCGGAGAAGTGTTTCAAAAAACAAATATAATTCGGAATCGTCACTTAAAGCTTTTTTTAAATTCGGAAGAAGAATATCAACATCAACCGAGTTGAAATAGTCACTTATATCGGCTTTGTAGACATATCTGTCATCCAAATCCTTGATTTTCATAACATCCTCTGCGGCTTTTTTAACTCCCGATTCTTTTCGGAAGGAATAAAGATTCGGTGAAAAAAGATAATCATAATCACGTAGAAGAAAGGAAATCAGCTTTAAAACATAGTTTTCTTCTCTGCCAAAAGTATATACAGTTCTTTTTCTGCCTGCTTTTGATTTGCTGATAAGCGTTTTTTGCGGAGCTGAAAAGCTTTGATTGATTCTGATTCTGCCTGCAACGGGAAGATATTCCTTGCCGTCAATAAACCTCCGAAGGTCTGCAGTATCCTTTTCGCTTATGTTTCCCTGCTCAATTTTGTGAATAAAAAAGGCTTCCCATATTTCCTTTTCAAACAGTTTATCAATTACGCACATAAATCATTAAATAAAAAAACAGAGAGAAAATGATTTAACATCGCAATTTTGCGATACGAAACCGTACACGAAACGGCTGCCTGCAAAACTCATAAAGTTCCGTGCTGGGTTCTTCACAGGCGCATAAAGCTTTTCTCTCTGTTTTAAGCAAAAATTATCTGAGGTTTTCTCTTATTCGGTTAATGACATATCCGCTTTCGTTTTCCATTCCCTTGAAGAAACGGATGTAAGGAATGCCGTTATCGTCAAGAACCTTGTAAGTTCCTTTTGCAATCATAGAACGGTACTGATTCTTGTTCATAACAAGAACTGCAAGCTTAGGCTGAGAACCGTTTGAGAAAAGGTATGAAATCGGGTAGCAGCTCGGATGCGCACTTGCATCAAAGTTTTTGGCGTGAACATTTGTTGAGATTGAATAACCGGGGAAGCTTGCTTCGGTGATAACAGACGCAAAATAATTGTCATCGGTGTTGTATGTTTTCTGAACAAAAGGAGCAGAGGCGTATGTCTGCGATGACTGTGCATTACGGGCTGCATCGTCAAACTGCTGTGCGGTTTTATTGGCAAATTCCGTTACAGAAGGTTTAATAGCTTTGCTGATTGCATCACCTACTGCCTTACTTACACCATCGCTTATTCCTTTTCTCAAAATTCTTTCCAGAAATCCCATAAAGGTTCCTCCTTATAAATCTTTATATCTTATCAATATTTGTTTACGGCTTTTTATACCGAGTTTACGGTATATGTTTTTGCAATGGAAATGCACGGAAGAATGTGTAATAAACAATTCCTCCGCTATCTGTGCCTGCGTTTTGTCGGTAAGAAGATGAGCGAAAACCTCAAGTTCACGCCTCGATAGTTTTTCCAGCTCGGGATAAATTTCAAGCAGCCTCTTATGTTCGTTTTCTGCCAATGCAATATAATCGAAATAATTCAGTATTCCCATACGCCACCTCTTCAAGGATAATTATACTTTGTCAAGCTGAAGATGTAACCTGCCCAATACAGGGGGATTTGACACACACTACCTTTTTGGGTAGTATTTCTCGTATATTCTTGAAAAAAAGAAAAATATAATTTATAATTCTATTTAGAAAAGATACTGTTATGATTTGATTATATTGATTTTTTTGTCCGTTTTGCACCCCCCGTTTGGGGGGTTTTCAGGAAAAAACCACCTGTTCGGGTGAGTTTTTTAAAGAATTCAATGATTTTTACGATTTTGCGATGATTTTTCGCAGCAAAGGAAGGTGCGGTTTATGAATCACCCTATTCTCATAGAAAACCAGAAAAAGAGGAGAGGTATTCCGCTTTGGATGCTCGTCTGCTTCTCTATGTTCAGCTTTTGGCAGATGGGATTTATCTATTATTTCCTTGAGCCGTCCTCGGCAATGGATGGAAAAATCCCAATCAACATCAACATAGATTACGGCACCACGCTGACAGCGGTTTGTTACATACTGGGTATCCTTACGATGATCTTTTTGCCGAAGATTATCGTGTGGGTTCAGCGGATCGCCACGGGTGTTGCGCTTCTTTCGGCAGTTGCTTTCTTTCTTCCTCTGCCGGAGTATATTCTGCGGTTTAACATTTACCTGCAGATTTTCTGCTGCTGCCTGATGATCGGCTTTGAAACGTTCCTTGTAGTCAACTGCTTTTCCGAAAAAAGCAGTATCAAATATCTGACCTTCGGCTACGGGATAGCGGTGTTCCTGATCGCTTTGGTTCAGAACGAGATCGTGTCGATTCCGTTCTCCGCTTTCCGCTATGCAATGGTGGTGGCTCTTGTACTTCTGTTTATATTCTTCCTCCGTATCCCTGCGGGTAAGGAGCATCTGCCGCAGTTTTTGAAAAAGAGCGACGGTCTTGTCGCTCCGAAGAAGATGATGTGGGGGGCTTATCTTATTGCTTTCATTGCTGCACTGATGGGCGTTGGCGGTCCTGCGGTCGCAGGCAAGGTCGAGCACGGAGTGTCTATTATGTATTTTGTAGTGGCTCTTTCAAGCTTTACTATGTATTTTCTTCATAAGAAAGCAAACATTCATCCCTTCCGTATGGTGCCCCTGTTTGTCGGACTCGGTGGATTCGGTTTTCTTGTAATGCTTGTGTCCGCATATGTTCCCGCACTTTCCTACGTCGCCTGCATACTCATTGGCTTCGGTATGACGGTATGTATGCTCGCTCCGCTTTACGGTGTGCCGATTATGAAAGCCTATCCGTCAAGATACGTAGCCTCCGCAATTATCGGGCTTGCAATCACGGCGGTTCTTATTCATGCGGTTATTGCCGAGCTGTTCCTCGGCGCACCTGTCGCACTGTATATCGTTTACGCAGTGATTATGGGTGTGCTTGTGTTTGTGTTTATGCAAGTTGAGCCTTTCCTGATGTTTACCCTTCGCCGTCGCATTGCCGACGATACCGTTCCTGCCGCAGAAGAAGCAGAGAAATCTCCCGTCGAGGAAACGGAAATAAAAACCGTGCCTGCAACCGTTTCGGCAGACGATGCAGATAATCCTCTTGCAAAGCTCAGTCCGAAGAAGCGTGAGGTTGCGGAGCTTATCTGTCTTGGCTACACTAACAAGGATATTGCAAAAACCCTTGTCATTTCCGAGCATACCGTGAAGGATTATGTAAAAGATATTTATTATACTCTGGCGGTTCACAGCCGTTTGGAGCTTGCCGCCCTTGTAAACAATTACCGCCTGGCAAACAAGAAATAACAAACTTAAATCATATTTGATACTTGCTGACATATTAAATAATGATATCAATATAAAAAGCAGGCAACACCACAAAAGTGATGTTGCCTGCCAAACTTTTATCTCATATCTGACAACGTAGTATAATCTGTATTGTTTCGCAGAAACTCTTCCATCTTACCGCTGAGCAGTAGTCTGACATAACTTATCGGTTCGTTGTAGATGAGAAAATTGAGTTCCGATACTTCATACATATTACGAGCATATTCATTTTCAACTGCATCGCAGTCAATTGATACCATCGAGCCGTCGGTGAGTTTAACTTCAACGCAGGCGGTATCGATATTAAATTCACAAGAAATAATGTTATTAATCATAAATAAAAAACTCCTTTTAATAGTTTAAAAAACGTAGGAAAAGTAGGCTCTGGAATCGTTGATATATAAGGGATTGAAAGTGCCGTAATCGAGGGGTACGTATAGTTTGACCTGTAACCTCGATTTTGCGGTTATATTTTTCCAAAACACTTCCGCAAAATGACAGGACCAAATAATTTGACAAAAGTTAAATTATTTTCTATAATATAGATGAGTAAATATTTTTCATAAGGAACCTCCTATCTGACAAAACTCAGAAAGGAGAACAAAACCAATTTCCGTGGCTGAAAACAATAAGCCGTCCGAAATGATTTCGGGCATATCGGAAGACGTAATGGATGCATTGGTGAGAACCTTGCTTCCGGACATAATCAGCTTCTGCGAAAGTGAAGAAGGCAAAGCAATCTTTGAAAAGTGAAAGTCAGAACAAACTGAATAAACGAAATGAGGGTAGCCGCAGAGCTACCCTCATTTTTTGCAATCAGAAATCATTCAGAAAAATAACAAATCCGAACCCTTCGCCGATTGGCATAAGGTTCGGATTTATACTGTATGGTACGGATAATCATAACACAAGTTGTTCTCCGGCTATACATATTCTGACTTTCGTACTGTAACACATTTCCTCAACTACGGAGGAAAACATTATGTCAAATATCATTGAAGAATTATATTATGGCAACATTGAACCGCAGGAATTGAGTCCCGAACTATCAGGTAAGTTAAGCAAGAAATTGAATGCACTTGCCGAAAAGGAAGAACAACTCACTGCAAAACTAACCGATGAAGATAAAGAGATGTTCATTGACTATGTAAATACATACAATGAGTTTTTGAGTTTAAGCAACTCTGACAGTTTTATGGCAGGGTTCAGGCTTGGTGCTAAATTTATATATGATACTTTTGTTACTGATTGAAAGGAGAATATGGTTATGAATAAATCATCATTTGAACAGGACGGCGGCACATACAGAATGGTTGGCGATTACAGAATACCGAATATTACATTACCTGCCGAAGCAAGCAAACCACTTGGCGTGTGGGGACTTAAACGCAAAGATTATCTTACGAATCATAAACGAGTACAGTTCAATATCATGCTTATGACAGGCACCTTGTGGACTCATCTTGCAGAGATTGATGAACAGGCATCCGCTTTGTTCTCTCGGCTGGTAGAACAGATGAAGGTCAATGAGGGCATTACAGAACAGCTCAAATCAGATGACCAAATGGAATGGGTTACCCGTATGAATAACATAGAAGCAAGAGCAAGAGAAATTGTTAAGCACGAGTTGATTTATTGTTAAGGTTATAATATAAACCAACCGATAAAAGCATACTCCAAACCATTGAAAATTGCATTTTACCGTTTCAGTTCTTTCTGAACAACAATGTATCATAAAAACAAAACCCATTCGTCAAAAGCTGATTCTGCACGGTTCAGACCGATAAGAATCAGTGAAAAACACATACACTAAATAAAGTTGAGGTTTCAACAAGTAAGCCGCACGGATTTTTACGTCCGTGCGGCTTTGGCGGTTTTATGGGGTTATTAGTTTTTAAGTTCAGAAAGCAAAAATCTGCTTAAAGAGCCAAAGAATGCCGTTGTATTTCCAGGTGAGGCAATCCCAGATGAGGTAGAAGAAGCGGAGCGAGAAATATTCGCAGGGATCGTTGATTATTTTGATGAGCTTTTCAGCCTGAGACTTGTATTCATTGAGCTTTGCTTTTTCTGCTTCACCCATATTCTCATCTGCAAGGAGTTCGTCAATCTTTGCTTTGAGAGCTTCAATATCATCTTCCCAGAACTTTGTTACTCTTTCTTCGTCAAACATTTCAAGCTGGGTGCCGATGTCTGCAACATCCTTTTCTGCTGCTGCGATTTCTTCAAGGAGAGCTTCAAGACCTGCCTTGATTTCTTCGTATTCAGCCTTCTGCTCGTCGGTGAGATTATCGGGATTTACAGATTCGATTTCGGCAATCTTATCTTCAATAGCTGTCTTGTCGTCACTTGAAACATTTTCGGGATTGTAGTTGTTTTCGATATCCTTGATTTCTTCAAGCTTTTCTTCTGTTTCGGTAATCTTATCTTCAAGACCTTCGATGTTCTTAATCATTTCTTCAAGGGCGGTCTTTTCGTTTTCGGTGGTATTGTCGCTGTCGATAAGAGACTGAACATCTTCTTTGAGCTGTGCAAGGTCTTCCTTGTCGGTTGACTTGACTGTTTCTTCGTCATAGGACTTAACGGCTTCATCAACCTTCTTGATTTCCTCTGCAACCTCTGTGAGCTTTTCAACAAGCTCGTCTATTGCCTTGTCGGTTTCTTCAAGAGCAGCCTTTTCATCATCGGTAAGATTATCGCCGTCGGTGAGAGCCTTTATATCCTCGATGAGCTTGCCGAGTTCGGGAACATCGTCTGATGTTACTGTTTCCTTGTCATAGCCGTTTACAGCTTCATCAATTCTTTCGATTTCTGCGGCTGTATCATCAACCTTCTTGATGAGTGCATCAAGCTTTGCATCGAGTTCGCCGAGCTTGGTTCTTTCATTTTCGGTGATGTTTGTTGCATCGGTAAGAACCTTGATGCCTGCTTTGAGCTGTTCAAGGTCAGCCTTGTCGGTTGACTTGACGGATTCTTCGTCGTAACCGTTTACGGCAGTTTCAATTCTCTCGATTTCATCTGCCGTTGCACCGATTTTATCAAGGAGTGCGTTGAGTGATGCTTCGTTGCCGTTGAGCTGTTCTCTTTCTGCATCGGTGATGTTATCGCCATCTGTGAGAGCCTTGATATCGGCAAGGAGCTTTTCAATATCAGCCTTATCTGCACTTGTTACGGTGTCAATATCATAAGCGTTTGTTGCATCGTTGATGCGGCTGATTTCTGCAGCAGTTTCATCAATTTTTGCGATGAGCTTGTCGCAGGTTTCGTCTGCACCTTCAAGGAGTGCTCTTTCGTCAGCGGTGATATTATGTGTATCAAGGAGAGCCTTAATATCTGCGATAAGCTGCTGAATATCAGCCTTGTCGCTTGACTTCACGCTTTCAAACACATACTTGTCAACTGCTTCGATAATACGCTTGATTTCATCGCTGATAGCTGTGAGCTTATCAATCAGACCGAGAACCTTATTGTGAGCATTTTCAAGATTTTCAAGCTCTTCTGCGGTTACGTTATCGGTAAGAGCGAGAGCGTAAATATCATCGTTGAGCTGAACAAGAGCATCCTTATCTGCACTTGTTACTGTTGCTTCGTCATAGCCGTTTGTAGCAGCGATAACTCTGTCATATTCGGCGGTTGTTTCTGCGATTTTTGCAAGGAGATCATCTGCGGTTGCATCAAGATTTTCGAGCTTTGCTCTTTCGTCTGCGGTAATGTTCTGACCGTCGGCGAGAGCCTTGATGTCTGCTTTGAGCTTTTCAATGTCAGCCTCGTCGCTTGACTTAACGGTTGCTTCGTCATACTTGCCGACCTCTGCTTCAAGTCTTGCGATTTCGTCTGCGGTTTCATCAATCTTTGCAAGGAGAGCATCAAGAGTTGAATCAAGTTCGTTGAGGTTTGCTCTTTCGTCAGCGGTGATGTTATCGCCGTCGGTGAGCTTCCTGATTCTTGCGATAAGGTTTTCAATATCTGCCTTGTCGCTTGATTTTACGGTATCAATGTTATAAGCATTAACTGCCCTTGTAATTCTTGAGATTTCATCTGCCGTGCTTCTGATTTTCGCAGCAAGTAAATTCGCCTTTGCGTTAAGTTCTTCAAGATCTGCTCTTTCAAAATCGGTGATATTTTTGCCCGTTGTGAGAGCCTCGATATCATCAATAAGCTGTAAAATATCCTTATAGTCGCCGTACTTAACGGTTGCTTCGTCATAGCCGTTTACAGCGTTTGTTATTCTTGTGATTTCTTTTGCTACATCGCTGATTCTGATTTCAAGTTTTTCAATCGCCCAAAAAATATCGGTTACTTTCTTTTCCTGTTCATCTGTCAGATTGTCATAATAGTCATTATAGAACTTGCCGACACTGTTCTGGAAACTTTCCAGATCAGCATCATCATCTGATGTTACGGTGTTGATATCATATTTCGCCAAATCATTCTCAAAGCTTTCAATATGATTTTCAACGCTTTCAATCATCTTGATCAATTCAACACAAGTTGATTTGAGATTATCCCATTCATTTCTCTTTGCTTCATCCGCATAATCTCTGAACGCATTATCAACCTGATTATAAATATATTCAATCTTTTCTCTATCGGTTGCCTTTACATTCAGAGGGTGTAACCGGTCAAAATCAACGCCATTCATATCAACAGCAATTTCATAAGCAATATTTGCTTCGCCCGTGAAGTTGCCCGTACCTGTTACTGTGAGCAGATATACGCCGACGTTTGTTGCCTTGTTGCCGCTTACGGTGTAGGTTGCTTCGGGAGCTGTACCCGTCGGAATAACCTTTTCAACGGTCTGTGTCTGCTCTTTGCCGTTATAGGTGAGAGCATCGCCGAGAATGATAAATCCGTCGGAAATATCCTTTGCGTTGATTGTAAAGGAAGCGAGCTCAACATCATTTATTGCATAATATTTATCGCTCTCCGCCGTGGATACCTTAACGGTATAAGTACCTGCGTCAACGGGTTCAACAGCTTCGCCGTCTTTATAATAAGTAACGGTTATTGCACCCATACCCGTAATTTCGGGAGAAACTTCAACGGTTGCATATTTTGCCGTGCCGTCATAAACAAGGTTTTCGGGAGCAGTGTATATAAAGTTGTCTGCCGCTGCACTTCTCTTAACCAATTCAAACTCAACGCTTGCCGTTACACCGCCGACTGTTACGCTTGCGGTGTAAGTGCCTGCATCTTTGGGGGGCAAGCCGTAAGGGGCTGAATATGTAATATCACTGACTTCAACCGAAGTGTCAACAAGGTTGTTTTCAATGGTTGCTTCTTTTGCGGTTATGCCGTCTGCATAAAGGTCTGCAGGGGCAAAGATTTTGAGTGTGCCGCCGTTTGTATCGAGGCAGCCTGTATCTGTGTTAGCACAAGTTGCGGTTATTGTGTCACCATTTGCAGAATAAATCCAATCGTGCTGGTGTGTTATGATAGTGAACTTTGTACTTCCGCTTACATTATAGTTTCCACCTGCATTGTCGGTGATTGTAATTGTTGCTACACCGGCATCTGTATTATCACTGTAGACTACTGTGTATTCGCTATCGGAAATTACATTTCCTTTATCGTCCTTTAATGTAAAGTCAGGTTTTATTTCGTTACCGTTATCGTAGAGATAGGTTTCCTGCAAGCCTTCAAAATCAGGATTGTTTACTTCTCTGGGGGCGATTGTGAATGCTACAGGACTTATTGTTTTCGAATTATAATGTTCCGTTGCGGCAATAACTGCTCCGATATAATATGTGCCTGCATAACTCGGAACACCGCCTTCGGTTTCTGCACCGTTAGCAGATCCGGTCATAACCGGACGTCTGCCGGTGGAAATATAATAAGTGTATGTCACTTCAGCATTTTCGGGATTGTTTGTAACATAGGGTTCGTTGGGAGTATCAAGATAATTCCAACCCTCAAGTATTAATTGAGTGCTGAGAGAACCTTTGTTGATTTTCCAATATTTCGTAACCGTTCCGATATAGTTGCCTTTACCTGTTACGGTAACAGCATAACCGTCACCCGTGCTGATTTCTGTTGCAGAGGTTGTGCCTGTGATTTCATAGTCTACGGAAGCGGTGAGTGTTGTATTTGTATCATACTTAACGGTAACAGTTGTACTCTGTTCGGTTCCGTTATAGGAAACTGATGTTTTGGAAAGTGTTACCATTGAAGCAATGATTTCACAGGGCTGAATCTGATAGCTAACACTTGCTGTTGCTTCTCCCGCAGTAACAGAAGCAACAATATTCTGACCGGTAACATTTGTGCGGTCAATATCATTATAGACGATTGCGGGTTTACCGGGTTTCCATTCATTATAGGTGCAATCAGCATCTTTGGAGGTGCCGTCATAAACAAGTTCAGCAGGAGCAACAATAGTCATACTGCCGCCGTCATTATTATCAAGGTCACAGCCTGCATTTACGCATTTTGCTTTAATGGAGTCTGTTCCGACCAAGGTATATTCCCACTTATGCATATGACGCTGTTCAAGAATGGGATACTCACTATGCTGATACCATACAGTTTCGGTGTTGCCTGCATTAAGCTTAGCGGTAATGGTTCCGTCAGCAAATTCCTCTCGGGTGCTTCCGACAGTGATAGCGTCGAAGTTTGATGCAGCTCCCTTCGTATCAAGATAAGGGCTGACATATGATGCCTCAACATTGCCCTCAATGGCATGGTTATTGATAAGCTTATCCGGACCGGGCCAGACACCTGAACTATAGCCTACGATAGGAGCACCTACGTTACTGGAAACGATCTTTGCGTAGTTGTGGCAGTTTTCGATAATGCAATTGCCTTGTTCACCCGCGATGCCGCCTGCTTTTGAAGTGGCATTTACAGCACCTGCATTGTAGCAGTTAAGAATTTTATCAGAAGCATTATACGAACCAGAGGCAGCAATACCGCCGGCGATGCCGCCGGCAATCGCGCCTTCATTGTAGCAAAGGGAGATATTTGCATATGCTGATGTATTATCATAACCGGAAATACCACCGGCATAACCACCCTTGATATCACCCGAGTTAAAGCATTTAGTTACCTGTACCGATGCTCCGCTGCTATCACTTGGGGCAGCTACAATACCTGCGGCGGCATATATTACCGTAGAACTGCTTTCTGAGGTAACATCTGCGTTATTAGAGCACTCTCTAATCGTGCCTGCACCTGAACGCACACAAATACCGCCTGCATGTGAATCGTAGTTTTCTGTATGAACTGCCTTTACTGTGCCTGAAACAACATTACATTTTTCGATAGTTCCGGTATTTAAATACACGATACCTGCTGCAGCTGATTTACCTGCAACAGTAATATTAGTTGCCGTACAGTTGGTTACCGTACCCCTATTCGTACCAATCATAGCAGAACTTGTACTGCCGATAATGGTTATATCCGATACTGCACAACCGGAAACCGTACCGTTATTGTTCTCAACCAAACCAACTGCCGGAGTAGAGCTTATATAGTTGACGGTAGCACCGGAAAGTGTCAGATTTTTCAGCTCACCGCCACTTCCGATAGTATCGAACAACGGCAGTTCCATCTGTGGCAGTCCGCTGACGGTATAGCCGTCACCGTCAAAACTGCCGGTGTAGGCATCATCCTCACCAATACGGTAATCACCGATTTTATCGGAAATCACCGCAGAAAAATCAATATTGTCTGTCAGAATGCCACTGATCGTAGGGTCTTCCTTTGACTTTTTGGCAAACTTATACCAGTCGAGTCTGTCAGCAATTTCATAAATACCGTCCTCATTGGGTTCGTAATCTGCCGCGGCATCACCGTTGTAATAACGATATCCGTCCTCTGCATCAGGGTCATCTTCACGATATACAATATAATCCGCATTGTTATCAGCATTCCACACGGGATACTCATCTTCGCCGATTTTCTGTCCCCATTGTGAGTAAGCATTAGTGCTGCTTGAGGTTGAATTTGCAAGGTAATACGCAGCAACACCGGATTCGATTTCCGTTGTTGTATAGCTTTTACTGCTCGCATAATTTATTGCTTCGCCATAAACCGTGCTGTCATACGCACTGGCATAGGCATTGCCTGAAGCACCATAAAAAGGTCCCTGCTTTGTTGGTGCAGAAACTTTTGCACTGCTGAAGCTGGAGTATATTGCTGCATAATAACCAACGATACCACCTGCATTTTTTGTTGTAGCAGTAACATCTGTACCATAGTTGCAACAACCGCTGATATAGGTGTAGCTTAAGCTGCCACCACGTCCGAGAATACCGCCAACATCATAGTCACCGGTTACACTACTATCGGTAACAGCACAAAGTCTGATATACGATTTATTACTTGAATTGTTACCTCCTGCCGAGCCTACAATACCGCCTATCTTATCAGCAGTACCCGATATTTTGCTTTCAGATACATAACAATTCGTCAAAGTTACACCGGCTGCAACGTAACCGACGATGCCACCGACCGAACCTTTGCCGCTTACAATGCTTCCTGTTAGTTTACAGTTTTCAATGCTGCTTCCGGAAGCAGCACTTCCCGCAATAGCACCAAGGGAAGTGTTTGTACTGTATAAGTAAGAATCTGCTATGGTCAGATTTTTTACCGAACCGCCTAAATAACCAACAAAACCTCTATAAGTTACGGTGTCATTAACATAAAGACCGCTGATGGTTTTATTATTACCGTCAAAGTGACCTTTGAATTGAGAAGTTGAGCTGAAGCTTTTTCCAATAGCCGTCCACACAACCAAATTTGATATGTCAGTAGTCAGTGCGCCATCGACGATCACATTCTCGTTTACCGTGATGTTGTTCATCAGTATGGCATTGGCGGAGTTGTTCTTCGTAACACCACTTAGTGTGCCGTTGACAAGTCCGGCAAACCAATAGAGTTCTGATGCAGTTGTAATTTCGTAAACCGCATCCTTTGTATCATCACCGTTTACATCATACTTGTCTGTTGTCAATGTCGGTTCTGTCGGAGTTATCTCTGCTGCCGCACTTGTAATAAAGCTGAGCGGTGTAACTGACAGTAGCATTGCCAATACAAGCAATATGCTTATGAGTTTGTTTGTTTTTTTCATAGGGTTTCCTCCTTTGTATGTAAATACAAATTATTAACGTAATTAAAAAGCATTTTCTTTTTCAACGTATTCCTTAAACTCGTTGAAAATGCGTTTGCCGATTGAACGGTAATCCATTGCAAGAACTTTTTCAATCTTTATCCTGCGAATTTCTTCAGGCACATTGTAAATTGACATGATGGTATTCAACGCTCCCGAAATTCGTGTTTCAAGCGGTACGGTTTTATCAATGGCATTCAGAGTTGCGTGTTCAATGCCTGCAACAAGAATTTCCGCTTCTCTGAACTGCTCATCTGTCCAATCGGGACAGTATTCCGCAAAAACTTCTTTTGCACGGGCAGTATCATTGTTATGGATAATTTCAAGGCATTTCGGGCTCTGATAAGTCGAAACGAAAAAGTCTTTCGCAACTTCGCTTTCTTCACAAGCCGCCGCCATTGTCATCAGCTCAAAACAAAGAGCAAGCAGCGAACTAATGCCGTCATCCGCTTCTTCCTTTATCATCTTCCACTGATATTTGCACAGCAAATCCGTGAGTACCGCAAGAAGATGTTCCTTTGTGGGATAATAATAAGTCAGATTGCCTGTTGAAACTTTCAACTCCTTGGCAATCATCTGCGGCGAGGTTTTTGAATATCCTACCTCAAGAAACATCGTTGTTGAAACACGAAGTATTTTATTTTTTGTTGATTCTGAATTTGCCATAGCGCCTCCTTAAAAAAGGTTCTTGCATTAGTGCTAACTATAATTTAGCACTAATGCAAATAGATGTCAATAAGTATTTAACTATTTTTAATCACCTCTGTGACGAACTGCATTTATTTACTATATATCTGCTCTCTCGCTAAAGCGGGAGAGCATTTTTGTTGTCGGAAAGTTTTTTGAAAAACTGGGTGTACAAAAGTATCTTCTAATTCCAAACAAGTGAAGGAGTTGGAAAAGTGACGGCAATTCTGCCGTCAACTCGCGGATAACAAAGAATGATTTTGAATTTATGACAGCACTTTTGCCGTCAAAAAATTATTTTTAAAAAACTTTTCAGAAATGATGCCGAATTTGACTTCTCCCGGTGCAAACATAATGAGAGGACTTTTTGAATTCTTTGTAAATATTTCGGAATTAGGGCGTACAAATGTCTTCTCTCGGTGGGAATAAGTGAAGGCTATTTTAAATTTTTTTTGCAAAGCACCCTACAAATTGCCCTCTCCCAGTGCATATATAGTGGAGGGTATTTTTAAAAAACTTTTTGAACTTTTCCGAAAACAGCGAAAAATGGGTGTCCATTTTAGGGGTGTTTGTTCAAATAAGTGAAAGGGTTATTAAACTTTCTCTGAAAAATCACCCCAATTTGCCCTCTCCCAGTGCAAACATAATGAAGGGTAATTTTAAATTTTATGAAAACAGACTATACAAAACACCCTTTGAAATTCCAAATAAGTGAGAGAAGTTTTTGCCCTTCATCAAAAAAATAAGGAGTTGATGCTTATGATTTAGTACCCGCCGAAAGGCAAAACAAAACCACGGCTTTGTCCGTGGCATAAGTCTTAGCGAGCATTGGATTTGTGCATACAAATCCGCACGTTAGGGACTTCTCGCCAGCCGGCTCGGTCGGTGCTTTTGAATGCAAAATGCATTCAAAGGTCTCCACCGGAGACCCGCACCCCTAATACCCGCAGAAAGGAGGTAAGGATGAAATATACCAAAACAATATTCTTCTATCTTAATGATGAAGAACTCAATGACCTTGATAAAAAAGCAGACTTGGCAGGAATAACTCGCTCGGAATATGTTCGCAGATGTATCAATGAAACGGTTATGAAACCCACAGTGAATATTAATTACGTTGAGCTAACCAACGAAGCAAACGAGCTGATTGAACGCTTCAGAGTTGTTGCTGACCGTGCCTGGCACAGCAGAGTTCTTGATGTTCCGATGTTTCGGAAAGTTATTCAGGACACACAAATACTTATGACAAATATCAAAAATGAATTAATAAAGGAGATTAACCATGAGAAATAGAAATAACAGAATTGCAGTCAGAGTTACAAACAAGGAATTTGACCGTATCAATGAAATGGTAAGTAAAAGTATATTCCCGAAAGAAAAGCTGATTCGACTTATCGTTACAGGTTATCCGATTCAAGAAAAACCTTCGGATGATTGTATGCAGCTTTTCTCAGCCTTAAGAAAACTCGCAACAGATATGGGTACTTTGATGTTCCAAGTAACCGAAGCGAAAGAAGCGTCAAATCTTGTTTATGAAACTATAGGCAATTTAAGAAATGCAAATTATGTATCTTACGGCAGAAAGCGTAAGAAAAAGAAAGGAGTCAAATTATGAAAATTGATAAAGTAAATATCAACAACCTCATACCGTTTAATGAAAATCCTTACCGAATCCGTGAGGGCGAAGAATTGGAATCGCTGCTCGACAGCATAAGTGAGAACGGAATAATCTCACCCCTTGTTGTCAGACCTGCGGAGGAGAAAGGCAAATTTGAAGTCATATCGGGACACCGCAGATTACACGCAGCCCGTATGCTGAATCTTGAAACCGTACCTGTTACCGTTTGTGACGTAAGCAGAGAAGAAGCAATGATTATGCTTGTTGACAGTAATCTGCACAGAGAACATATTTTACCGAGTGAAAAAGCAAAGGCGTACAAGCTGAAACTTGATGCATTAAAAGCACAAGGAAAAAGGACCGATTTAACTTGTGGACAAGCTGTCCACAAGTCCAGAGAAAGTGTTTCTGACACCGACAGCGGCAGACAAGTACAGCGATATATCCGTCTGACTATGCTTATACCTGAACTGCTTAAAATGGTAGACGAAAACAAAATTGCGTTTTCCGTTGCAGTTGAACTGTCGTATCTTGATGATTCCAAACAGTATGAATTATTGGGAATAATTGAGGAAACAGAATGTACTCCGTCATATTCTCAAGCGAACAGAATGCGAAAGCTATTCCAATCGGGAGAACTGAACGAAAACTCAATTAACAATATTATGAACGAGGAGAAAGCTAATCAAAAACCGATGTTCAAGATGTCTATGGAACGGTTACAGAAATATTCTCCGAAAGCTGATGAAAGACAAATGCAAGAGTTCATAATCAAGGCTTGTGAATATTATGCAAAGTATTTACAGAAAAAGAGAAATCGGGGGGCAAGATAATGAGATTTTGGCAAATTATAAAATCAAAGTTTATTGAAACAATCGGCGACACCCGTGGAGAATTTAGGACAAGTGAAGCTGATGCAAATGAATATGTCATCAACGGTGTCCGTTATATTGTTTCAACCCGATTCAGCAAAACGGAAAACAAAACTATGAAAGAAAAATTATCAGAATTTATCGGAGGAGATTTTGCACATTTGACAACCACCCAGGATACTAATACAATCAACACAGAATATGTAAATTCGACTGCCGGAGAAAGGAGGACAAATGCAGTCAGATAATTATGGCATCACCGCCATCTATTGCCGTCTGTCCCGTGATGACGGTACAGACAAGGAGAGCAACTCCATAGCCAATCAGAAAAAATTGCTTTCTCAGAAGGCAAAGGACTTGAAGCTGACCAATACCAAGTTCTATGTTGATGACGGTTACACAGGAACCAATTTCAACCGACCCGGTTTTCAGGCAATGCTCGAAGATATTGAAATGGGATATGTAACAACTGTAATTGTTAAAGACTTATCCCGTCTGGGCAGAGATTATGTTTCGGTTGGTCATTATACGGACAACTTCTTTCCGGAACACAACATCAGATTCATAGCAGTCAACGACTTGGTTGACAGTAATGACGGTGACAACGAAATTGCACCGTTCAAAAATATTATGAATGAGATGTATGCAAGGGATATAAGCCGCAAGGTTCGTTGTTCACACCGTATTAGAGGCAATCTCGGTGAGCCGTTATCTCAACCGCCTTACGGGTATATGAAAGACCCGAACAACAAAAAGAAATGGATTGTCGATACAGAAGCCGCAGAGGTTGTTAAAAGAATCTTTGCGATGTGTATTGAAGGCAAGGGAAATGAAACCATAGCTCGTCTTTTACAAGAAAGTGAAATACTGATACCTCTGGCATATTGGCAAAGCAAAGGACTTAAGAAAGGCGGAAAGAAAACACAGACCAATCCGCATAAGTGGAACAAATCGACAGTTCAGAAAATACTTGCTCAGCAGGAATACTGCGGTGATATTATCAACTTCAAGACTTATTCCAAGAACTTCAAAAACAAAAGAAGGCTTCTTAATCCTCAGGAAAACTGGAAAGTATTTAAGGATGTTCACGAACCGATTATTGACAGAAACACCTTTGAAACAGTTCAGAAGATGAAAGCAAAGGCAAAACGCAGAGCACCCAATCCAAAACACGCCGAAAAGAATATGTTTTGCGGCTTGTTGTACTGTTCCGATTGCGGGAGTCCCTTATGGTTCAACGTTAATCATCCGAATACCGACATCAAGTATTTTATGTGTTCCAATTACAAAGGTCACAGGGGTACTTGTGAACAGACACACTATGTCAGAGCAGACTCTTTGGAACAGATTATGATGCTTGAATTAAGAGGTCTCGCAAGTTTTCTTGCCGAGGATGAACAAGCATTTGCGGATATTCTTGAAGCCAAGACCAACAAAAGCATACTCAATCAGCAAAAGTTTCTTGAAACCAGTATTGATAAAGCGATTGCAAGAACAAAAGAGGTTGCCGTGATGTATGAAAAACTCTTTGAGAAGCACATTAACGGAATTGTCAATGAAGAAAGCTTTATGCAGCTCTCGCAAAAATATGAAGCAGAGCGAGATGAACTGAAAGTTAAAATCAAGCAATACCGTGATAAACTCGCCGAAACGGAAAACCTTCGCACAAGCAAAGAACAGTTCACAACGGCTGTTCGCAAGTTTATGCAGATGGAAACACTTACGCCGGCACTTTTGAACGAACTGGTTGAAAAAATTGAAGTATACTCCATTGAAGGTAAGGGTAAAAACAGAACGCAAAGAATTATTATTCATTACCGCTTTTTCGGAGTTATTGAAAATCCCGTCAAAGAGGAAAACGTAGTCCTTGAAGCAAGACAAGGCGTAGCCGTTGAATATCTCACGGCATAATAAAAAAGAGCAGGCTACAAACCTGCTCGATACATAACAAATCATATTAAAT
>CALGRR010000129.1 GCA_937880805.1 uncultured Clostridia bacterium | reverse complement strand
AGGTTTTGCAGTTTGCCTTTGACAGCCGTGAAAGCAGCGATTATCTGCCCCATAATTACCCCAAAAACTGCGTTGTTTATATCGGCACTCACGATAACGACACCCTTGAAGGCTGGTTTGAAAACGCACCCGAAAAGGATGTTGCTTTTGCAAGCGAATATATGAGAATAAACAGCTCTGAAAGCAGATGCAGAGCCGTTATAAAAACCGCACTTGCAAGCGTTGGCGACACCGTTATATTAACAATGCAGGATTTGCTTGAGCTCGGCTCCGAGGCAAAAATGAACACGCCCTCCACCGCCGAAAATAATTGGCAATGGAGAGCGATTAAAAGTGATTTTACCAAAAAGCTTGCAGATGAGCTTGCCCATCTTTCAAAGCTCTATTCAAGAAATTAAAATTCAAAAAGCCGGTTAAGCCAGGTTATGCACATCTCAAACCAGCCTTTGAGGTGTGCAAGTGCGTTTACGTGCTCTTTTTCGCTGTAAACAACATTATCCGCAAGCGAAAATCCGTGATAGCCCTGTGCAAAAATATGCATTTCAAATGAAATTCCCGCTTTGTTGAGAGCATCCGCATAAGCAAGTGAATTTTCAATGGGCACAACATTATCGCTTGCTGCCGAAACAATGAATGCGGGCGGAGTTTTTTCGTCAACCTCTTTTTCAAGGGAAGGCACGGGGAAAGCAAGAATTTTGCCTATTGATTCGAGGATGCAGGGATAAACAAGAATGCTTGCTGCGGGGCGGATTTTGCCCATTGTTGAAAGTGCTGCACAAAGATGGCCGCCTGCCGAAAAACCTATAGCGGCAATTCTTTCTTTATCCACTCCCCATTCGGAAGCATTTTCGCAGATAACGCCCATTGCTTCATCAACATCAGCCATAGGCATTGAAAAATCATAGTCTTTATTGTTACCTACGGTATAACGCAGAACAAACGCCGCATAGCCTTTTGCAAGAAATGCAAGAGCAATGGGCTCTGCCTCTCTGTCGGAGCAAAAGCCGTAGCCGCCTCCGGGAATAACAAGCACGCCGGGTCTTATATCAAGATGAGGCATTTCCTTTGATTTTTCGGGCAGATAAACGGTAAGCTTTGCAAGCTCATTGGTGAGCTTTATTTCAAATGTTTTCATATATTCACCTTCAAAAACGGGCACACCTCGGTGTGCCCTTGTTTTTTAATAAGAAATCTTGAGAGTTTTGATTTCAAAGGGCTTGAACACAAGCTCATTGCCGCAAAGCTCGCTCTGAACCTCTTCGAGCATATTGGTGTTTTCAACCTTCTTTGCTCCGTCAAAAAGCTTAACTGCTGTTCTTGTGTATGTGCCCTCAGCCTCATAAAGTCTTGCGATGAATGCTTTTTCGCCGTCTTCGCAGGGCTTGATAACCTCAACGATAACATTATCTGCTTCGGGAACGATGAAAGCTGTTACTTCAAATTCGCCCTTTGCTGCAACAACGGGAATATTAAGCTCATATGCAGGCTTGATTACATTATTTGCATCAAAGCCGCCTTCGTGAGGAAGGAATGAATATACGGTTTTGTGAATGCCTCTGTCACCCTCAAAGTCGGGTCTTGTGCCGCCCTTGTGGAGTGAAAGACGCATTTTGCCGTTTTCAACGCTGATAGCATATTTGCTGTCATTGAGAATTGCAACGCCGCAGCGGGTTTCGGAAAGGTCTGTATACTTATGGTTAACAACCTCAAACTTTGCCTTTTCGATTGAATTGTTGCGGGTTGTGGGTCTGATAACATTACCGTACTGAATTTCATAGCGTGCATAATCGCTGTGAATATCGGTATCAAAAGCAGCTTTGAGGAAACGGTGGTTATCCTGCCAATCCATAACGGTATCAAATCTGATTTCGGCAGTATCCGCAAAGTAAATAACATCCTGAAGAATTGACGATTTCTTTGAAATGCTGTATTTGCTTCTGATGATAACCGCAGCGGCACCCTTTGAAACAACCTCACGGCTGATGAGTGCGGAATTATCTTCAAACTTGCATTCAAGGTCTGCATCAACATCCCAGTTATCCCACGACTCGGGAAGGTCCTCTGCAATAAGGAAGGTGTTGAGAGGATAGCCCTCACCGCAAAGCTCTCTGCCGTTTCTCTTATCAACGAACGATGCAATATAGCCCTTTTCGTCAAACTTAATATCCGCAAAGGGTGTTGAAAGAGCGTTATCCGAAACAAGGATTTCGCTTTCTGCCTTGGCTTCGCCCTTAACAAGATTAATCTTTACGCTTGAGAATGCAGGCACGGTGATGCCGCTGATGATAAGAATATTCTTGCCGTCAAGATTCTTATAAGCCTGCTGCTTGCAATCACAGTCTGCAACAAGGCCTTCTTCGCATTCGAGGAAGATGGGGTCATTTCTGTCAAAGGAAAGAGTGTTTGTGAGTGTTATGCATTCACCCTTGCCGCTTACGGCATCCTTGATAAGGTTGTTTGCAGTTTCAATTACCCAGCCTGTTTCTTCAAGTGAAAGCTTATGTGCCGAAGGAATGCAGGTGCCGGGAAGAATATCGTGGAACTGATTTATAAGGAGCTTTTCATAAAGAGGATGTGTTTTTTCGTCTGTTGCAGCCTCACCTGCCTTGACCGCCTTATCAACGGTGAAATATTCAAGGTCACGCAGGGCAAGCTCGGCCTTTCTGTTATTATGCTTGATGTTATGCTGGTTTGTGAGTGTGCCTCTGTGAAGCTCAAGATAAAGCTCGCCAACATATGTGCTCGGATTTTTGGCATCCTTTTCAAGCTCTTTCATAAAGTCGCCGACGGTTGTGTATTCAGCCTTTGCACAGCCGTTGAGGTCTTTGATTCTTCTTGCGGTTTCAGCCATTTCAAACTGCGGTCCGCCGCCGCCGTCACCGAAACCGTAGGCAATAAGACGCTTATTGGTAACGCTTCTTTCGTGGAGTGTTTTGAGTTCTTTCTGATCTCCCGTCATAACTCTGTGAAGGTCACTGGGTGCAGGCCAGCAATGGGTTTTATTGAAGTGAGTGAACACCTTTGTTCCGTCAATGCCCTGCCAATAGAAGGTATCATACGGGAAGGTGTTGGTATCGTTCCAGTCAATCTTGGTTGTGCAGAAATAATCAACGGCACAGCCCTTCATAATCTGGGGAATTGCGGCACTGTAGCCGAAGGTATCGGGAAGCCAGAAGGTGTTTGAAGTGAAGCCGAAATGCTTTCTTGTAAATCTCTGACCCCAGAGGAACTGACGAACCATTGATTCGCCCGAAGTGATATTACAGTCGCATTCAACCCATACGCCGCCGTTGGGCTCGTAGCTTCCCTCTGCAACCTTTTCTTTTATCTTTTCAAAGAGTGAGGGGTAATGCTTGAGAATCATATCCGAATGGCAGGCAGAGCTCTGAACAAATTTATATTCGGGATACTGCTGCATAAGTGAAAGCTGGTTTGAATATGTTCTTGCACACTTCTTGATTGTTTCGGGAACGGGCCAGAGCCAGGCTGTATCCATATGGGAATGGCCGATGATGCCCGCTGTGGGGGCTTCGGGGCCGTTTTTAGCCGCAAGAACCTCTTTGAGGAAGGGATGAGCCTCTTTCAATGCTGCTCTGAAGGTTTCTTCGTCAACATCGTCAAAGGAATAATAAACTCTCTTATGTACCTCATAAAGAGCATTAACAAGCTCACCTTTTCTGAATGAGGTTTCGGGAAGGGTTTCAACCAGCTCATTGATAACCTTGAGGTCAAAATAGAATTCCTGAATTTCATAATCCTTAACGCAGATGTCTATGCCCTTATAATTATATCTGTAGTCAAGAAGGGGCTTGTCTTCAAGAGGGTCACAGCCCTTATAGGGATGACCCGAATAAACTTCAAGAGCAACATCAATTTTTTCGCCCGCTTTAACATTCATTTTGAGCAGGTCGCAGTAATGGTTGCCGTGACCCGTGAAAACAATTTTTGTTGCAAAGGTGCCGAAGGGCATACCGTTCACCCACAGAAGTGATTCATAGCCCTCTGTGTGGGGCCTGATAAAAAGATTTTTGCCTTCAAGCTCTTCGGGAACGGTGAATTCTGTTTTAAACCAGCAGAATGAATTTGCCGCACCCCAAACAAAGCCGCTTTCAACAGGCTTGAAAAGCGATTCATCGGGAATTTCATAAAGTCTT
Source organism: uncultured Clostridia bacterium (assembly GCA_937880805.1). GTDB lineage: Bacteria > Bacillota > Clostridia > Oscillospirales > Acutalibacteraceae > CAG-177. The sequence goes on along the minus strand of CALGRR010000129.1, from coordinate 4,751 downwards.
TCAGCAGTTTCAAAGGCTCTTGCATCAACGCTTGCAACCTTTTTAAAAACCATACCGTCAAGAGTATCCTCAAATCTCTGGAGTTTTCCGAGCATACGCTCGATTTGTTTGTCTGTGAACATTAACTAACATCCTTTCGGAGTAAAAATTATTTATTTATCGAACAAACTCTCATACATATTCCGCACACAGAGCCACGTCCTATTTTCTGAAATTTATTTTTCATATAATCGCTGCACGCTTTGGGGTCAAATATCTCTTCTCTCTGCGTTCCGGGAGTCCACTCCCCGCCTTTTATTGCGTGTGCGGGGCAAGCCTTAACGCAAAGGTCACAGCCGCTGCAAAGATTTTTAACCTCTCTGTTTTCACTTTCAAACGGGCAATCGGTAAACAGAGTGCCGAGCCTTACATAGCTGCCGTATTCACTGTGAAGAAACAGCGAATTCTTGCCGATTGAGCCCATACCCGCAAGGCAGGCGGCTTTTTTATGAGAATATCTTCCTTTATAGTTCCAGCCGTCTTTATTGATGCTTTGCGAAGCTGCAACGGTTATATATTTATAGCCTCTTCTCTGCAAAAACAGACCCGCCTGAAGAAGCATTGAATCAATGAATGCGTTCACGCTTCTGTAGTGGTTGAAATATGTGTGAGTGGGCTCATCCGCTATTTCGTTCACAATGCTTTCGGAAAGACGAACCGCAATGCTTATTCCGAACGGCAAATCCCCGTCATCGGCAGAGAAAAAGCCAACATCGCTCACACCTTTTTCAAGAAGAAATTCTTTCAGTTCCTGCTGTATGCTCATTTTGCCACCTTTGTTTCAAAGCAAAGCCAGCCGCCGCTTTCGTGGCGTGCAATAACTTCAAGACCGTTACTTGCAAAAGCTTCAAGAACATCGTTTTCTCTGGGTTCAATTATACCCGAAGTGATAAAAACACCGTCGGGCTTGAGATACTTTTTAACATCCTTGCAAAGAACAACAATTATATCAGCCACAATGTTTGCGGCGATAATATCAAATGTTCCGCTGACCTTATCGGTAAGAGAACCCTGAAGAACTTTATACTGAGGCTCTTCAAATCCGTTTGTTTTTCCGTTTTCTATAGCGGTTTTAACTGCAAGTGCATCAATATCAACGCCCACCGCACTGTCGGCACCGAGAAGCAGACCGCAAACGGAAAGAATTCCGCTGCCGCAGCCTATATCAAGCATTGTTTTGCCTTTCTGTGCATAATTCTCAATGCTTTCAAGGCAGAGCCTTGTTGTGTCGTGAGTGCCCGAGCCGAAGGCAAGACCCGGTTCAAGATGAATAACTGCCCTGTCACCCGCATCATATTCATCCTCCCATATGGGGCGGATAAGAAGCTTGTTGCCGACGGGCATAGGCTTGAAATACTTTTTCCAATTATTTTCCCAATCCGCATTTCTGCAAAGCGTTTCATCAAGCTCAAACTCAATTCTCTCTGCGTTAAGCCTTTCAGAAAGGAAAGAAACCGCTTCGTTAGGATTTTCCTCGGGTGATATGTAAATATGAACAATACCCTTTGTTCTGTCTTTTGCAAGCAAATCCTCATCAATAAGGTCTATTCTTGCTATTTCCCAAGCTTCCTGCTCAAGTGCACGGTAATCCTCAACATATATGCCGTAAGGCACAACCATATGAGCGATGTCGCCCGCTTTGTCAACATCATCTGCATTGACTGTTATTTTAATTTCGGTCCAATCCATTTTTAAACTCCAAGATTAATATTTATTGTGAACATCCTCTGCAAAGCAAAGCATATCTTTAACCTCAATAACCGTTCCGTCATCAAGAATTGCCTTGCCGCTCATTCTGCCGAAAACCTGATGCTGGTCGGTGATGATGAATTTAACATCAATTTTTGCTGCTCTGTCCATAATTGGAACAAAATCCATTTCAAATCTGCCGTCACTTGAAGTGAACTTCCAGGGGTCGGTGTAGCTTGATTTGGGAATATGGAAGGTTACATCGTCAAGCTTATGGCACTTGCCGTCATAGAAAAGCATATTTTCGCTTGCGGCAGAGGTATCGCCAAAGCCGTAGCCGATATTGAAGCCGAATGCGTGGCCGTCAATATCCGCATTGCCCGAGCCCCAATACCAGGTGTTATCATAAGTCCAAACGCCTCTGCCCCAGTCAAGAGTTCCGAAATCGGTTGCGGGGTCAAAAACATAATCCTTGCCGTCAAAGGTTGCCTTTCCGCTTGCTCTCATTGTGTTGATTTTCTGATTATAATAGAAAGCGGTTTTCTTCTCCTTCCAGGGAGTTGCGATAACCATTGTGTCCATTTCGGGCTGCCTGAGAGTTATGTCGCAGGAGAAATCCTTGCCGTCGCAGAATTTTTTGAAATTGCAAACAAGTCTGCGTTCACCCTCTGAAACTCTGAACTCCATATCAAGGCGTTTATCGTGATAAACCGTGTTGCCCTTTGCACTTGTTGAGGGCAGCTTGAATTTACCCATAGGGAATGCGTTGAGAATTGTTTCGGTGTGCTCCCAGGGCTTTGAAAAATCAAGAAGCGAAACCGACTGCAAGCCGATATATCCGTCATCGGAAAGAGTCATTGCAACACCGAAATTATTCTTTTCAGAAATTATGAGATAATAATCCCATTCCTTAATTCTGAATTTGGGTGCTTTGATTGCATTGCGGTCATACACCTGATAAAGCTGCTTTGACCAACCGGGCTCTCTGAGTGAACCGTCTTCTTTCAAAAGGGGCTGAACCTTGGTTACTTCGTGGTTTCTCATTGCAATACCTCCAGAATTATTCATTTATCAATTCAACCTCACAGCCTGATGAAAGACCGTGATTATAAAGATTTCTGTTTTCAAGTGCCCATTGGCGGGGAGTGAATTCGCCAACCGCCACCTCCTGCACGGCGTGGCTCATTTCATAGAGCCTTGCATCCATAAGGTCGAGCTGCGAAAGCAATTCCGCCTCAATAAACATCGGCAGCTTTGCGGCTCCGAATTCGGGAGTGCCGTGATGAGAAATAAGCATATGCTCAACAAGAGTGAGCGTTTTTTCGCTTATACCGTTTTCTTTGCCTATTCTGTCTATCGCAACCGCACCCATAACAAGGTGACCGAGCAGGTTGCCTCTTACGGTGTATTCGCTTGCAATTCCCGTTTGCGAAACTTCCATTTCTTCGATTTTTGCAATATCGTGAAGAATTGCACCCGCACAGAGCAAATCATAATTCACATAATGATAAATCTTACAGACACCCTCTGCAAGGCGGAGAATTGAAAGCGTGTGCATAAGCAGGCCGCTTCTTACAGCGTGGTGAAGATTTTTTGCCGCAGGCCAATAAAGGAGCTTTTCTCTGTATTTTTCTATTGTTTTGTTTACAAGCAGTTTAAGCTCTTCATCTTTAAATGCGGAAATGACTTTTTCGATTTCGGCAAGCATAACATCACCCGAAAGGCAGGCTGAGGGCACATAATCCTCAATCTGTGCTCCGTCTTCGGGAATGACGTGACGGATTCTTTCAACCCTGAACTGCATTGTATCGTTAAAGGGCACATAACTGCCTCTTACCTTAACAAAATCAAAATTTGCAAAAGTGTTTGCGGGAGATTCCTTATAGTCCCAGAGCTTTGCCGAGATTTCGCCGCTGTTATCGGCAAGAATCAAATCAAGATAAGGAACACCCTTTGCGGTTATCTTTTTTTCAACCGATTTTATGAGGCAGAAGCCTTCGTAAGACTGGCTGTTTCCGAGTGGTGAAAAATTCATAACAATCTCCCTTTTAATATAGTCAATTAATTATAGCATATATATTGCGAAATGTTTGTCGAATGTTGACATGTAAAAAGAACTAGTTTGGGGCTAGTTCTCTTTTCTAAATAAGTTGTTTACATTAATTGGTGGCAATATCAGTGAATTAACATTTGCACTTGCTGTATATGTTGATACAATTGCCCTTATGTATGGATAAAGAATTGCAATTGCATTGGGTTCAAAATCAATTTCGCTTTCACTTTCTATAGTAAAATACCCAGTAAGTTGAACTTCCATTTCAAAAGGATAATTATTTTTTTCTGCATTTTCAAATATTTTAGTAGTAAGTGTTACTTCCATTTTATTTTCCGATTTTACTACATGTTTTGAAATTGAAAATTGTATATTTGTTTTTTGGTCTATATCACAATTTTTATTTCTTATGAAATTTACAGTATTAACTACATATTTTTCAAAAATTAATGAACTTTTTAATTTTTCCATTTAAGCTGCCTCCAATAAATTTATTTCTTTACTCTTTTTAAAGAATAGTTTTCTTTTCTTTTTAATATTGCTTGTCCTAGTTTTATGTACCCATTTGTTATTTGTTTCTTCTTCTATATAATAACTTGTATTATCATATTTCTGATTGAATAATACACAAAATTCTTTCTTCATTTCTTCAACTTTTTCTCTACGTCTGCGTGTCAAATCTGCGTCATAGTTGAACATATCACCATAGTTATATCTTTCAGGAGTGTTATATTTTCCCTTACCTGAATGCACTTTAAATCCTGCTAAATCATCAAGAATAATAATTTCGTCAAAATCTGCGTTGCAATTCTCATTTACAAAAGCAAGTATATTTTCTTTTAGCTTCCGCAGGAGAAGATAGGCATTATAAATTGGCTTCTTGACATAATTCAAGGAAATCATATTCCGATAACCCATAAATTCCTGGGTTGTTTGGTGTTGTCCGGACAGGCAGATCAGTATCTTAGTC
>CALGRR010000128.1 GCA_937880805.1 uncultured Clostridia bacterium | reverse complement strand
ACAATAAACGGCCTCGAATTCTTAATAACAAACTTATCAAGTCCTCTTGCAATTCTTCTCATAGTGTTGTTTGCAAGCGGTCTGACAGCCTTTAAACCGTGCTTTTCCATAATCTCCTGCTTGCTGTCGAATATCGAAGGGCAAGGCAGAGACCAGTCAATAACATCCGCTGCGGTCTTATACGGTTTTAATTCTCCGTTTTTAACCCTTATATCATCGGCGGGTGCGTGTGTGGGTTCAGGCCATATAATCGGCTTGCCGTCACACCGTGCAACAAGAAAGAATCGCTTTCTGCTTGTCGGTGTTCCGTAATCTGCGGCAACAAGCGTTCTGTGTTCAACCTCATATCCGAGAGCTTTGAGTTGTGACAGCCACTTTCCAAAAGTCTGCCCTGCCTTTGCCTTAACGGGCTTGCCCTTGCGAACAGGTCCCCAGGTCATAAACTCCTCAACATTTTCAAGAATTATAACCCTCGGTTTAACCGTTCCCGCCCATTTGAGCACTATCCACGCAAGACCTCTGATATTGCGGTCAACAAGTGCCGCACCCTTTGCCTTTGAGAAGTGCTTGCAGTCGGGCGAAAACCACGCAAGACCCACCGACTGACCTCGGCAAAGCTCAACGGGGTCAACATTCCACACGCTCTCTTGGTAATGCTCCGTATAGGGATGATTTGTTTTGTGCATAAGAATCGCCGAGGGGTCGTGATTTATAGCAACATTGACAACCCGACCCGTCGCAAGCTCGATGCCCGTTGATGCACCTCCTCCGCCCGCAAAGTTGTCAACTATAAGCTCATTGAAAAAGTTTATCTGAGGGTTCATAACACCCTCCCGAGCTTTAAAAGCAATGTATCTTTTAAAATATCAAGCGTGTCATAATCGTCATTGCAGAGAAAATCGTTTTTATCATCAAACGCAAGCACTCTCTGAAGCGTTTCGACAAGCTCCTCCGCATATTCTTTTTCTATTTTCAATCTGACTGTTCCCATATATCCTCCTTATTTGGCATATATCAATTACGCATTACGCATTACGCATTCCGAATTCCTAATTGATAAGCCTCCTTATCCCCGCCGCTTCGCCTTATGTGTATGCACTGAATATTAAGCAAAGCTATTATTAAATTGTGTGAAGGCGTTACAGCGGGGTATTATAACCCCCGTCTCCCTTATGAGGGAGATGTCGCCGCAGCGACAGAGGGAGTTTTCAAGCACTTTCTTTCATATTCTTTTCAAACACTCTCTGCTCAACGCTCACACTCTGCCCCTCAAACATAGATATAATGCCGAGTGCCTCGTATAGCAAAACAGCAAAATCCGCATCGGGATTTATTTTCTTAATAAGCTCCGTAAGCTCCATTTCAGCCGCCTTGATGTTCTTTGCATATGCCGAATATGCATCAAGGTTGAATTGTCCCGCCTTGCGAAGCTCTTCAAATCTCTTCTTGGCATCCGCTTTCTGTGCGGTTGCCTCGTTCTTTGTTATAATCCGCTTGCCGTATCTGTCAGATATTCCTGCAAGCTCAAAATATGCCATTCGCTCCTCGGCAGAGGCAAACTCGGGCAGCCTCCGCCCGGCATTAACCAGACGGTAAATTTCTTCAAATTCAAACATTAACAGCACGCTCCTCCGGCAGTCTTGTAAGCTCAATAATCGCAGAAACAATCTCCTGCAACTCTTCAACTGAATAACTGTGTTTTTTAAGCTCTTTCAAAACTGTTTCTTTTGTCAGCTTATCTCTTATAACATTTCCGATTCTGATTTGCTGTGCTTCTTCAACGGGCTTAACGTTAATATTAACAACATCAACCCAGCCCCAACGCTCAATCTCATTTGAAAGCGATTCTTTAATTCCGATTATTTCGTCCTCGGCTCCTGAAAGAACTCTGACTTTTATAATTACATCAAGCATTTCCTCACCCTGCCCTCAGCTCATTAATCTCATCACGGATTCTTTCCGCCTCTTCCAAAGTCAATCCGTTAATGGTATCGTCTGCCTTGCCTATAAGCACCGCAGTGTCGTATATGTTCTCTTCATCCGAAGGCATATCTGCAATGTATGTTGCTCTCTCGTTAACCGTCTTTTTGTTTCTGCCCTCGTGACGGGAGAATATAAACATCGGTGAATCAAAATATTCCGTAACACGGTTGTCGGGCACCGGCGTTCCCGCCTTTTCCGTTATCAGCTGAACTGCTCTGTCCGTGCTCGTGAACTGCTTGAGATATGCCTCTTTGCTAACCGGGATAACAACAAGATATTTTTCCTTCATTAATAATTCCTCCAGTCCGTTCTGATAAAAGAAACCTGGGCATTTGCAAACTCTTCATAAATTTGCTCCGATAAGCTCTTTTCTTCTGAATAAAGCCACGCCATAAACTTGTCCGAACTGCGAAGTTTTGAAATAAGCTTCGTCTTTGCTTTCTTGAAGAAAATAAGAAGCAGCTCAAAAATACCGCCAAGTATAAGCGGCACAACGGTTATCAAAGCCATAAAAGCTAACGTAAATATTCTGTCTAAATCCATAATT
>CALGRR010000127.1 GCA_937880805.1 uncultured Clostridia bacterium | reverse complement strand
TGCTCTTTACATAAGCGGTGCCCATTCCATCCGTTTTGAGTTCACCGCTTTCATCAGCAAGTGAAAGCTTTATGTTGCTTACTGATTTTGATGGACTTGTGTTTTTTATTGTGATGCTCACATTTCGACTTTCGCCCGGAATTATACTATCGTTTTCGACGGTATAACCCGTAACCATAAGTCGGGGTTGAGAAGTGTCCTGCGGTACGGTAGTTGTTTCAATCTCTTTTTTACCGATTACGTTGAGATTGATTACATCAGATGATGAAACACTACCCGCTTCACTTTCGAATTCGCACATTATGTTTACAGCGTGATTGCCGTCTGCGGCAGTTTCTGAAATCTTGACATCAACATCCCAAGTCACGGATCTTTTTGCATTAAGTCTGTCAACATAACCCGATGCAACCCCAACAGGAACAATATCTCCGCTTGAATCTGAGAAAGTCAGCTTCATATTGTTTACATAATCGGTTTTGCTTTTGTTGGTGAGAGTAATTGATATTTTCGCCGTGTTACCTGCTTTAAGTTCACCATCGGTTTTGTAATCCGTAACCATAACTTTCGGCTGTGAGGGTATTTCCTCTGCAAAAGCGGTTGTTATCGGCACAAAGCAAAACAGCAAACACATTATTAAACTAAATAATTTTTTCATAGAAATTATAACTCCCTGATATTTTCAACAATGCTGTATTTCATCTGCTTTTTGACTTTGGAATAAAGATTAACAAAACAAACCGCAAGCAGAGCGATGCAGATGAGTGCCGCCTGCCAGATTTCATAATTGTAATCAAGAGTTCTGTCAGATGATTTTGCGGCAAAATACATAAGAATCCAGATGAAAGTATATAAGCCAAAACCAGCACCGCAGCCCCAGCCAAACATTGAAAGTAGCTGTCTGAAATAAGATTGCGTGAGCTCTCTTGCGCTTGCACCGACCGCACGCAGAGTTCCGATTTCACGCTTGCCGTCACGGATTTGTGCCGTCAGAGAGTTATTGATAACACTCGCACAGATTGAGAAGAAAAGAATAACAACCGAAAGTAGAGCAATAAGCAATCCTTTATACATCATTTTATTCTCTTCATTATTTTTAAAACGTGAACGAAGATAATGGTTTGAACCGGAAACATACTGATTGAGAATCTGCATCATTTCACCATTAATTTCAGCGGTGCATTCCTCTTTAAGAGTGATATCCATATTCATATAAGGATAGTTTTCAACAAACGAAGAAAAGCCCTCGATTGTTGTATAGAAATCCATAAATTCGTTATGCATCGTTGCCGGAGGTGCTTCTTTGATTATCGCACCGATTCGAAATTCCTTATCTTTTCTTGTTGTATCTACGGGAACTGAATTCGGCACATAATCTTTCTCTGATATTCCGCTTCTGAGAACACTCAAAGTTACAGTATCGCCGACTTTATATTCATTTGTTGCTCTTGCTTTCAGCGTAGCAAGCCTTTCTTTAGTTTCATCACCGTCGATTGAGTTGCTGCCCATACTGCCTTGCTTATCATCCTTAAAGAATCCTATTTCATCACAAGCAAACAGAATGATTTCTTCACCCGAATTGAGTTTATCAATATTTATTTCGCCTTTAATTTTATCATTATCAATTCCGGACATAATTTTTTCGACATCAACGGCGTGAAGTGAAACAGGGAAAAGTTCTTTAGTGTATCCGAATTTTTCTTTAAATGTGGAGTATTCGGGTTTAACTTTATCGTCATACATTTTCATAAATTCTTCAAATGACATTGAAAAGCGGTCAAAAGAGTCATTATCAAACCGTGCAGATCCGCCGTAATCGAGCACCGTCAGATATTCGGAATATTCATCGACAAGCAGGTTTGCGTTGCACATTTTTACGCCTTCAACGCTGCTGACATAAGGATGAGAGAGAATTTCCTGCCTGTCATTTTCGCTGAAGCCCGTTGCAAAATAATCGAAATTAAGATTCAGAATTTGTGAATTCACCGAGCCTCCCGAGCATTCAATTTCGTAATCTGCAAACTCATTGATATAATTTTCCGACCATTCAAGCTCAGCTGTAATCCAGGGAAAACCGAAACACGACACAACGATTGTTGCTGCAAGAACAACACTTACTCCGATATGCTTGAAGCGGTAGAACATAAGATTTCTGCCTGCAAGAAGCTTCGGTGCATTGAAGTTTTTTCTTGAACGGATGCGTTTGTTCTTCATCTTTCTTGAAAGATCCGTGTTGCGGATAGCCTGCATCGGCGGAGTTCTTGATGCCCTTAACAGAGGAATCATCGCCGAAGCCATAACGCAGATAACGCTGAATGCTCCGCACGCAATCAGCACCCCAAAATTTGGGATAAAAATGAAGTTATCACCCATAAGCGAGATAATGCCTTTTGATGCAAAATAGGAAACCACAAGGCTGACAGGCACGGTCATAAGACTGATTAAGAGAGCTTCTCTGCCGAAAACGGTTATTATCTGCCTTCTTGTTGCTCCGACAGCACGTATAAGACCGATTTGTTTTCTGCGCTCCTGAAGATTTGAATTGAACGCATTGACTATTCCTGTGCAGGATGCAATCATCAGTACACCTGCAAGAACAAGCGCAAAAATCATTGTTAAAGTAATATCGCTTTTTTCATCTGTTCCGCTGTAAAAAATGTGTTGGGTTGGATAAGTAAATTCATAGAGAGTGTGGTCAGGATTACCGTATTCATTTTTAAAACCCTGATTAACAAATTCATCCTTAAATTTATCATAACCGTTTGTTTTCGAATAGAACTTAACATACGCAGAAAGATTTTCTTTTCCGCCAAGCTCAACCTTTTCATTGTCACAGACAAATGCAGCAGGAAAATTATTACCGGAATAAGCATCTTCAAGATTACATCTTTTGTCTGCAAGAATGCCTACAAGCTTATATGATTTTTCAACAGTTTCGGAAAGATATCCTTCGCCATCGGCAATTTTCATTGTGACACTGATTTCATCTCCGACCTTCGCGCCGAGCATTTTTAATCTTAAAAGTGCATCTTTCTCAAGGGCGATTTCACCGATGTTTTCGGGATATTTGCCCTCTTTGATTGTAAGATACGAAATCTTTTTTGCTTTGTCATCAAGTCTTGCAAGAGGTGTTCCGTTGCCCTCGTCATTATTTGTATAAATGAATCCGATTGAAGATGCAATACCGTAATCCGAAATCGCTTTATTCTTCTTTGCAGCATCAAAATCAAATTCTTCTGCATTATGAAGAAAAATATTTTGTGTACCGTAAGATAAGTTTGTTACCTCCTGCAACGATGAAAGTAACGAGAACCCAAAAAACATAACTCCCGATGAAAAAATCATCGCAAGAACAATACCGATTATCATTAATGTATATTGCTTTTTTCTTGCTTTGAGGTTCCCCATTGCAA
>CALGRR010000126.1 GCA_937880805.1 uncultured Clostridia bacterium | reverse complement strand
TCCGTGTGTTTCAAACAAGAGCAGAAAACAAGCCAAGCAGTGCTTGGCTCGTTAGGGGGTGTTGCATCGTTTCTTATTATCTCTTCTTTTCTATCGTTTGAAGGAATTGGTTCGCAAGCTTCTTTTGCGGGCGAACTCAGTTCGCCCCTACATATATATTTATGGACTGCATTGAGGAAATTGTTGCAGACAGTATGTTTGATGTTTTCACCAATGAAAAGTTTACACGGGAGCTTATGAACGAGAACCGCAGCCTTTTCGGTAAGATAGCAAACAAGGTTAAGGAAATTCTTGCGGATATAAAATCGGCTATCAGAATGCTCGGAAACAGCGATGCAACAATAAGAGCGTTGCAGGATGATGTTGATTCGCTTGAAAAGATATGTTTGACCCAAATTCTCCAAACACCAACAAGAGAGCATATCAACTTCAAACAATAGAAAAGCAACAGTCTGCCGTAACCGGTTCAGGAAAATCCCTAGCCGTATCGAAACAAACTGTTGCTATAGCAAATATAGCAGATTTGTTTGCATATGTCAAGCAGAACGATAATAATTTTAAGCCCAATCCCGCAGGCAAAATTATAAATGGCGACGGAACGCCGAAGGTTATGTATCACGGAACGTCATCAAAAAACGGCGACTTTTATGTTTTTGATTCTTCAAAAGCAACGAAGAAAGGCGGATTAGGATTTAAGGCTCTCGGAAGCGGAAATTACTTTACATCAAAAGTACTTAACGGAACAGAAAGATATGGTGACAGAGTAATCGAAGCATATCTTGATATAAAAAATCCTTATGAGTATTCCGGCGGTGTAAGCTTTAAAACGGAAGTTTGTAATTTATTAGGACTTAATGAAAATATTTCGTATGATGAGTTACAGAACGAAATGAGAGCAAGAGGTTATGACGGCATTATTCAGTACGATAAAAACAATGAAATAAGTATTGCTGTTACATTTGACAGCAATCAAATTAAATCAACAGATAACATCGGAACCTTTGATAAAAACAATCCAGATATACGTTATTTCACCAAGAAAGATATGCCTCTTGAAGCGGTGTTTGGTTTTTACAGTGATGTTGTGAGAGAAAACAAGGCGTGGAGTTTGCTCAACAATATGCTTGAAATACAGACGAATTCTGCAAGAAAAGGAATTCATCTGAGAAGAAAGGATATTGAAACCGTTGCAAAAAAGCTGATTAAAGACAATTCAAGTACAATGACGGTTGAGGAGCTTTATATGCGGGCGAACTCAGTTCGCCCCTACACCAAGCATTGTTTTATTGTGCTTTTTCTGAACGCCCAGGACAGCGTTCCCTACATTTCTACTTGATTCTGTTTATTAAGCTTTCTATTATCTCCACAATTTTAAACCTTATCTCATAATTTCCGTTTCCGCTGATTATTCTTACTCCGTTTTCGCTGAAAACAGCATTTATGTCTGTTTGCTCCGTTGCGGCGGGCAGACAAAGCGGCGGAAACATTATGCACCACCAATTATGCCCCTTTCCTTCTCCGAGAACTACTTTCAAAGAAAGATACTCCCCCGCCGGCATTGTAAAATCCTCATAGGCTCGGGTATTAAAATACTCTTTAATCAGACAGACCTGCGTTTCATAATCGAATCCGTTTTCTTTGAGCACACGGTTTGCGGTTTCAATAAGCTTTTCTTTCTCCGCTTCAAGATGCTCCGCCGCATTATTCTTATCTAAAGTGCCCGAAAAGATTTCAGCACCGCATTCAAGCAAAGCATCTCTGACGGCAAGCTTGACACTCTGGTCTGCCTCACTGTCTGAATTTGCAAGGATATGAAGACGGACCACATCTTCTCTTATATTCTTACATTCTGCACCGAAGCCTGCTATTGAAACAATTAAAGATATAACAAGACCGAGGGCAACCGAAATTTCAATTCTTTGTATTCTTTTCATAAAAAAACCGTCCTTTATGTTTTAAAAACATTATTGGACGGTTTGATTTTGTTTATTCATTTGTTTCAGGAGTAAGCCCTCCGATTTCATCTCTTGCCTTAAATACATAACCGTTCTGACTGATTATATCGATATGAGCAAGAGCCTCACCCGTTCCTCTTGCAACGCAGTTAAGCGGGTCATCGGCTATATATGTTTTCACTCCCGTTTTCTTTCTTATCATCTCGTCTATTCCGAGAAGCAAAGCACCGCCGCCGGTGAGATAAATTCCTGTATCGGAAATATCGGCAGACAGCTCTGGCGGAGTTAATTCAAGAACAGAACGAACCGCTTCGCCGATTGTTTCAAGATGCGGTCGCATTGCAAGATATGTTTCGGTTGAATTAACTTCAATACTAACGGGCATACCCGTTATGAAATGCTTGCCCTTGACGGTTATACCGAGCTCGGCATTTCTGAGGTGACAGCACCCGATTTGCCTTTTTATATACTCTGCGGTTCTTTCGCCGATTATAACATCTCTTTCTCTTCTTATCTGCCTTACGATTGCTTCATCAAGCGCATTGCCCGCAACCTTGACTGATTTTGATATTGAAATACAGCCCATAGTTATAACAGCAATATCGGTTGTTCCGCCGCCGATGTCAACAACCATTGTTCCCATAGGCCGGTCACTTTTAAGACCTGCACCGAGTGCTGCCGCAAGCGGCTCTTCAATAAGGCACGCCTTTGCAGCACCCGCAGAGGTTATCAAATCAAGAATGGTTCTTTTTTCAAGACTTGTTACCATTGACGGAACACAAACAACAACATTGGGCTTGAACACCATATTTTTACATATTCTTGACAGCATTGAGCGAAGAATATGCTTGGTTGCGGTGAAATCGGAAACAATACCGTGGGTCATTGGTTTTACTACTCTTATTGCATCGGGAGCTTTTTCAAACATATCGCCCGCTTTTTTACCAACAGCGATAAGCTTTCCCGTGCTTTTTTCATATGCCGCCGCACAAGGTTCGGATAAAACAATACCCTTGCCTTCAACATAAATAACTATTGATGTTGTTCCCAAATCTATTCCGATATTTGTTCCGAGCATTGTTTCACCGCCTTTCATATATATAATGTAATAATATTATTTCTTTCGTTTTGTGAGAGCAACAGCAATGCAATAAACTTCTTTTGCACCGTAAAGCCAAAGCATTTTTGCTGCCTCATTAAAGGTTTCACCCGTTGTTGAAATATCATCGCAAAGAAGAATTGTTTTACCTTCAACCTCTTCGGGTGAAGCAACATCATAAACACCCGTCAGATTACCTTTTCTGTTGGCGTAATTCAATCCGTGTTGATTTTTGGTTTCATAAAGCTTCACGAGAAAATTTTCTCTGTGCTCGATTCCGAGCTTTTCGGAAATCCCCTTTGCGAGAAGTGAGCCCTGATTATAACCGCGTTTCTTAAGACTCTTTTTGGTCATCGGTATTTCGGTTATGAAATCAAATGAAACGCCGCTGAATCTCTGTTTTACCGCAGAAGCCATTTCAACGGAATAAGCCCCGGCATTCTGCGGACTCTTTCTGAACTTGAATCTGTGTATGCCGCTTCTGACAACACCCTCAAAATAAAACGGAGCCGCTATGCCGTTATAATAGTTCGCCGCCTTTTTGCACGAGCAGAAGGCTTTTTCTCTGCCGCAGTTTTT
>CALGRR010000125.1 GCA_937880805.1 uncultured Clostridia bacterium | reverse complement strand
GGTGAACGAAAATATGCCCGTGAAAATCACGGTTCGTATTATTCCATTCACCTTAGGGGGATTGAAATGAGTATGCAAACAAAAAAAAGAATTCTGGAAATTGACCCGTATCTGGCACCCTTTGAAGATGATATTAATTTAAGAACCGAGCTTTTTTTAAGCAAAAAAAAGGCTCTTACAGGCAACGGCAGAAAGATTAAAAAATTTGCTGACGGACATAAATATTTCGGCTTTCACCGCACCCGCACCGGCTGGGTTTACAGAGAATGGGCTCCCGCCGCCGAAGCGATGTATCTCACGGGCGACTTCAACAACTGGAACATTGAAGAATGCCCGATGACAAGGCTTGAAAACGGAATCTTTGAGGTTCATCTCAAGGGCAGAAACGCACTTAAAGCAGGGCAAAAGGTGCAGGCTGTTGTTATAAATTCAGGCAGAATACTGCGTCGCATTCCCCTTTATGCCACCCGTGTTGTGCAGGACCCCGATACATATTTATGGTGTGCCGAAATTGAGGATACATATGAAAAATTCGCCTGGAGCGACAGCGGCTTTGTGCCCGAAAAAACCCCGTTTATCTATGAATGCCACATAGGTATGGCTCAGGAAAAGGGTGCTGTTGGCACATATAAGGAATTTACCGAAAACATTCTGCCGAGAATTAAGGAGCTGGGCTATAACACCATTCAGATAATGGCGATTATGGAGCATCCTTATTACGGCTCATTCGGCTATCAGGTTTCCAACTTTTTTGCCGCTTCTTCCCGTTACGGCAGCAGCCGCGATCTGAAGGAGCTTATAAACACTGCCCACAAAATGGGCATTGCCGTTTTGCTGGATGTTGTGCATTCTCATGCGGTAAAGAATACCAACGAGGGGCTTAATGAATTTGACGGCACGGTTCACCAGTTTTTCCACGAAGGCGAAAAGGGCAATCACAGTGCCTGGGGAACAAAGCTTTTTAATTACGGCAAAAATGAGGTGCTGCATTTTCTGCTTTCAAACCTTAAATATTGGATGGAGGTTTTTCATTTTGACGGATTCCGTTTTGACGGCGTAACCTCTATGCTTTATCACGATCACGGCTTGGGAAGTGCCTTTACGAATTACGGTATGTATTTTTCAATGAATACCGATACGGATGCCGTTACATATCTGCAGCTTGCAAACGAGCTGATTCACGAAATAAATCCGAACGCAATCACAATAGCGGAGGATATGTCGGGTATGCCCGGAATGTGTGTTCCCGTAAAAGACGGCGGCATAGGCTTTGATTACCGCTTATCTATGGGAGTGCCTGATTTGTGGATAAAAACCATAAAAGAAAGCACCGATGAAAACTGGGATATAGGCAAGCTCTGGTATGAGCTCACATCACGCCGTCCGCAGGAGAAAAATATCGGCTATTGCGAATCTCACGATCAGGCTCTGGTCGGTGATAAAACAATAATGTTCAGGCTTTGCGATGCCGAAATGTATACCGGTATGAGCAAATCCGCCAACAGCTTCATAATAGACAGAGGCATTGCACTGCATAAAATGATTCGCCTTGTTACCGCTTCTCTGGCAGGTCAGGGATACCTTAACTTTATGGGCAATGAATTCGGCCACCCCGAATGGATAGATTTTCCCCGTGAGGGCAATGGCTGGAGCTATCATTATTGCCGCAGACAGTGGAGCCTTGTTGATAATCCCGACCTCAGATATATGCAGCTCAACAGCTTTGACAAGGCAATGATAAAATTGCTCAAGGAAGGGAATTTGCTGCCCCTGTCCGCCGAAAACAGATGGCTTCATCAGGAGGATAAAATACTCATTTATACAAAAGGAAGCACCGTGTTTATTTTCAATTTTCATCCTTCAAAATCCTTTGACGGATATTTTGTGCCCGTTGGCGAAAAGGGAACCTACAGCGTTGCTCTTTCTTCGGATGATGCCGGATTCGGAGGTCATTCCCGTGTTGATACCTCTGTTGAATATGAAACCGTCACCACGCCTGCAGGCTGGATAGGCTTTAAATGCTATCTGCCGAGCAGAACTGCTATTGTGTTGAAGAAAAAAAATAAATAAAGATAAGCATAACAAAAGGGGCTGCCTGAAGGGCGACATTTCATAAGGAAATTAAGCCTTAAAACAGGATATTTTGGCATATAACTGCGTTAAAAATGCTCGGAATCCGTCAAGGATTCCTGCGCTTTTTGCCTTGTTCTATATCCAAACTATCTCTGTTTAAGGTGCGAAGCAGTTTTTATCAGGTTATTTTTCGTTCAGAGGAAATAACAAAAATCCCGTAATACTTTGTGTATTGCGGGATTTTTTTATAATCTATTAACGGAAAAGAATCGATAAAAACCTTAACTTCCTTATGAAATGTCGCCCAAGCGGTCAGCCCATATTTTTTTACCAAACAACATTCTGCGGTTTGCCGTTCATAAAAGCATTGAGATTTTCGCGGACTACCGACATCAGCCTTTCTCTTGTTTCATAGCCTGCCCAGGCAATGTGAGGAGTTATGAAGCAATTTTCAATTCCCAAAAGGGGATTATCCTTTGCGGGCGGCTCTGTTGAAAGCACATCAAGCCCCGCACCCGCAATTATTCCGTTTTTCAGTGCATTTGCAAGGTCGTTTTCATTTATCACCTGACCTCTTGAGGTGTTGATGAGAACGGCGTTTTTTTTCATTTTTGAAAGGAAATCTGCATTTACCATACCGTCTGTCTGCACGGTGAGGGGGCAGTGGAGCGAAACAAAATCGCTCTTTGCGAGAAGCTCGTCTTTTTCAACAAATTCAACATCTCCGAAGGGGGCGGGATGATTTGTTGAAGCAAGCACCCTCATTCCGAATGCCGATGCAATTTTTGCAACCGCTTTGCCGATTTTACCGAAACCGATTATTCCCAGTGTTTTGCCGTCAAGCTCATATAACGGAGCTTTCCAATAGCAAAAATCCTTGCAGCTGCTCCATTCGCCCGAATGAACTGAATTGCTGTGAAGAGCAACGGCGTTTGTGTGTTCAAGAATAAGTGCAAAGGTAAGCTGTGCAACGGCAGAGGTGCTGTAGCTCGGCACATTGCAAACGGGTATGACTTTTTCTTTGCAGTATTCCCAATCCACTATGTTAAAGCCCGTGCTTAAAAGTCCTATATATTTAATATCGGGCAGCTTTTCAAGAAGCTCTGTGCGAAGCGGAGTTTTGTTGGTGATAATTATATCGCATCCCTTTGCCCTTTCGTAAATCAGCTCGGCAGGGGTACGGTCATAAACGGTGTATTCGCCGTGAGCCGAAAGCCAATCCCACGAAAGGTCGCCCGGGTTTTCGGTATATCCGTCAAGAACGCATATTTTCATTGCTTTTACCTCCGGAATGGTTAATATAACCATTATAGCACATATTTTGAAAAATAAAATATAAAAATATACTGAAATATTGTTGACCGAAGCTAAAATATAATATAAAATAAAGTGTTAGTAAAATTTACTGAATTGCGGTGAACTGTTTGAAAAAAAAGCGAAAACAAAAAAAGATTCTGCTTTTCGGCGGTTTGATATTGATTGCTTTGGCCCTGGCGATAGGAATTCTTCTGTTTTCTTTACAGTTTGAAGAACTGTGGCGATGGTATGCGGCTATTCAGAAGCAACTTCTTGACCTCGAGCAGAGAATAGCATCCATAGAGCAGCGTTGGGCATTTATTCTTGCTGTTCTTGCCCTTTTTGCCATAAAAAGCTTTATTCCGATATATCCCATATCAACCGTATGTTTCCTCACGGGCGTTATGCTGCCGATGTATTTTTCGGTTCCCGTGAATGTTCTGGGCTTTTGCGTGCTGACAAGCATAAGATATTTTACGGGCAAACGCTTCGGGGCGGGCAGTGCGTGGAAAATGATAAGCAAAAATGAAAGGCTCCGCAATCTTATAAGGAGCGACGGAACGGGAAATCCCGTTTTGCTCATTGCTCTCTGTCTTGTGCCGGGAATGCCGATTAACAGCATATCGGGAATTTACGGCTCATTCAATTTCGGCTATTGGCGGTTTATACTGCTTTCTGTGATAGGCTTTATGCCGCGACTTATTTCTTACACCTTTGTGGGCCGTAATGTTTTCGACCCGCTTTCACCCGGCTTCCTCGTTCCGATTATGCTTCTGGCGTTCTTCTCGGGAATATCAATGCTTTCGGTTAACGGCGTGTGGTCGGCAGTTGAAAAAACGGTTGAGTACGTAAGCAAACAAAAAATGAAAAAACTTGAAAAGAAAGGAAATATACAGAAATGATTTTATCAAGCGAACTTAAAGCAAAACTCGGCACAAACGAATATGATGCCGCCCTTTCAGGAATTTATAAAGCAGAGGATATTGAGGCTCAGAAGGCAAGATATATCCGTATTGCAGAAAGCTTTGAGGAGTTTTACGGCTCGGGCAGAGAGGTTGCTGTTTTCAGTGCTCCCGGCAGAACCGAGGTTGGCGGCAATCATACCGACCATAACCACGGCAAGGTGCTTGCAGCAAGCGTAAACCTTGATGCGGCTGCAGTTGCGGCTGTTAACGATGAAAATATTGTAAGAGTTAAATCCGAAGGATATAAAATGGATGTTGCAGATCTCAGCGACCTCGGCGTTATGCCCAACGAAAGAGGCAGATCCGCTTCTCTTGTAAGAGGCGTTTGTGCAGGCTTCAAAAACAGAGGCTATAAAATAGGCGGCTTCGATGCCGCAACAGCTTCCGATGTTCTTTCGGGCTCGGGTCTTTCGTCATCCGCAGCATTTGAAGTTCTTCTCGGAACAATGCTTAACCATCTTTATAATGACGGCAAGGTAAGTGCAGTTGAAATCGCACAGATTGCACAGTTTGCGGAAAACGAATATTTTGGCAAGCCCTGCGGACTTATGGACCAGATGGCTTGTTCGGTAGGCGGTTTTGTTCAGATTGATTTCAAGGACCCTGCTGTTCCCGTAATCAACAAGGTAGATTTTGATTTTGCTTCCTGCAACCACGCTCTCTGCATTGTTGATACCGGCGGAAACCACGCAGACCTCACCGATGAATATGCGGCTGTAAGAGGCGAAATGGAAACTGCGGCTTCAAAGCTCGGCAAAGCTGTTCTCCGTGATGTTGACAGAGCAGAGTTCGAAAAGAATATCTCGGTTATCCGCGATTCTGCGGGCGACAGAGCAGTTCTTCGTGCACTTCATTTCTTCAATGAAAACGAAAGAGTTGATAAGCAGGCAGAGGCTCTTGCAAAGGGAGATTTTGCCGAATTCAAATCGCTTATTATTGAAAGCGGTTTCTCATCATATATGTATAATCAGAATGTTTACACCTGCAAAGCACCCTCGTCACAGCCCGTAAGCCTTGCACTTGCAATGTGCCAGGATATTCTCAAGGGCAAGGGTGCGTGGAGAGTTCACGGCGGCGGATTCGCAGGCACAATTCAGGCTTTTGTTCCCGCTGAGCTTCTTGAAGAGTTCAAAACAAAGATTTGTGCTGTTTTCGGCGAAAAATCCTGCTATGTTCTCAACATCCGTCCCGAGGGCGGAATCCGTGTAATCTGAAAGGAAAATACTTATGAATAAATTCAGCGAGGTTTCGGCTTTGCTTAAAGCTCTTTGCGATGCAAAGGGTGTTTCGGGTGCCGAAAATGAGGCGGCAAAGGTTGCGGCGGAGCTTCTTGAAAAATATATGCCCGCAAAAATTGACGCACTCGGCAGCGTTACGGGCAGTATGGGCAACGGAGAGGTTCATATTCTGCTTGATGCCCACCTTGACCAGATAGGTCTTGTTGTTACCGCAATCGATGAAGACGGCTTTCTCAAGGTTGCCAAATGCGGCGGTGCAGATAAAAGAGTGCTTGCAGCTTCAGATGTTACCGTTCACGGCAAAGAAAAGCTTTTCGGCGTTATAACATCAACACCTCCTCATCTGAGCAAGCCCGGTGAAGGCGATAAGGCAACGGATTTTGATGAGCTTGCCGTTGACATCGGAATGAAAAAAGAAGAGGCATCAAAGCTTGTTTCGCTTGGTGACAGAATAACATTCAACGGCAGCTACAGCGAGCTTTTGGGAAGCAGAGTATGCTCACCCTCGATTGATGACAGAGCAGGTGTTGCAGCGGTTTTAAGATGCCTTGAACTTCTGAAGGATAAAAAGCTCAACTGCAAAATCAGCGTTATGTTTTCCGTTCAGGAAGAAACGGGCGGCAGCGGTGCACAGGCTGCGGCTTTTGCGGCAGCACCCGATGAAGCGATTGCGGTTGATGTGAGCTTTGCATCCGCACCCGGCGTGAGTGCCGAAAAATATGCTTCACTCGGCGGCGGAACAATGATAGGTTTTGCACCCTCACTTGATTATGAAATGAGCAATAAACTTGTTGAGCTTGCAAAGAAAAATGAAATCAGTTATCAGCACGAGGTTATGGGCGGAAAAACCGGCACAAACTGCGATGAAATTCAGGTTTCGGGCAAGGGAGTTAAAACTTCTTTGCTTTCCGTTCCTCTTCGCAATATGCACACCGCCTGCGAAATCTGTGATCTGGAAGATATAGAAAACACCGCAAGGCTTATGGCGGAATATATAACCGAAAGGGGCGGAGCAAATGCTTGAAATGATTAAAGAGCTTTGTGCCCTTTCGGGTATTTCGGGCCGTGAGGACGCGGTGCGTGAATACATTACAGATAAAATTAAAGATTATGCCGATGAGTATTTTACCGACCCTCTCGGCAATCTCATTGTTTTCAAAAAGGGCAAAAATCCCGCAAAGAATAAGGTTATGCTTGATGCTCATATGGATGAGGTGGGCTTGATTATAACCGGCATAACCTCCGAAGGCTTCCTTAAGTTTGCAAAGGTCGGCGGAATAAACACAAAAGTGATTATCGGCAGAACCGTAAAGGTTGGCTCAAAGGGCGTTGTCGGTGCACTCGGAATAAAGCCCATACATCTTGTTAAGAAGGATGATGAAGCAAAAATCCCTGACATCGACGATTTATATATTGACATCGGTGCAAAGAGCAAAGAAGAGGCTGAAGAATATGTCCGCCTCGGCGATGCCGCCTGGTTCTGCTCGGATAGTGTTGAGTTCGGTAACGGCTTTTTAAAAGCAAAGGCACTTGATGACCGTGCAGGCTGTGCTCTTTTTATTGAAATGATAAGAAGCGAGCTTGAATATGACTGCTGGTTTTCTTTCAGCACTCAGGAAGAAATCGGCACAAGAGGTGCTCAGGCTTCGGCTTTCACAATAGCACCCGATTACGCAATAGTTGTTGAAACAACAACAGCGGCGGATATTTCGGGCGTTAAGGATGAAAAAAGAGTTTGCATCTGCGGCAACGGCGGGGCAGTTTCGTTTATGGACAGAAGCACCGTTTATAACCGTGAGCTTTTCGATAAAGCTTTTGAGGTTGCCGAAAGAGAGGGGATTCCCTGCCAGCCCAAAACCCTTGTTGCGGGCGGCAACGATGCGGGAGTTATCCATAAGAGCAGGGGAGGAGTTAAGGTTTTAACCGTTTCAATTCCCTGCAGATACCTTCATTCTCCCGGCTGTGTTATTAAATACAGCGACGCAGAAAACAGCCTGCGTCTTATAAAATCGCTTGCAGAGGAATTTGCAAAATGATAAGCCTTTGCAGTAATTATAGTGAATTAAGTTTCCTGCCTGCCGATGCTTATGCGGCAAGAATAACGGCTCTTTTCAAAACCTACGGTGCGGAATATTCTTTTGCGTCATTCTGGGTGCAGAGAGTTGATGATGAGGCTGTTGCGGCAATCGGCAGAGTGGACGGTAATATGACTCTCTGCTGTACCGATAATGCGGATTTTGAAGAGCTTTCTTGCTTTATGAATGCCGTCGGATATTCATCGCTTACTCTTGATGAAAAATATCTGCCGCAGCTCGGATTAACCGCGGCAAAAAGTTCTTATACGGTTGAATATAAGGGTGAAAAAGGTTTTTTTGATGAAAGAATAAAAACTGATTTCGATAAGAAAAAGCTGTATGATTTGCTTGTATCCTGCGGATTTGAGCTCGGAAGCTTTGAGGCGTTTCTATCCGATGTTTGTGCAAGGCTGAATAAGAATACCGCAAGCCTTGCCGCAATCGGAGAGGAAGACCTCTATGCGTGTGCGTTTGCTCTTTTTGAGGGCGAAAAAAGCGTTTTGCTCGGTGCGGTTGCAACAAGGAATGAAGCGAGGGGCAAGGGCTTTGCCTCTGCTTTGGTTAAATCCCTTGCAGGCAGAGAAAAAGAAAGAAAGGTTTTTCTTTTCTGCCGTAATGACGGCTTGCTTGAATTTTATAAAAGAATCGGCTTTGAATATGCCGGTAAATGGGCAGTAATCGAATAAGGAGGATGCGTATGTCACCGTTATGTTATTTCCTTTCGGCACTTACGATAGCTTTTGCAATAGGCTGCGTGCTTTTCAGAAGAAAAGGCAAATCCTTTGAGGGAATGCTTTGCAAATTTATGTCCAGCTTCGGTTTTATTTCGGTTGCGATTGTCGGATATCTTTTTAATCCCGAAAATGTTTATTATTTCTGCCTTGTGTGCTTTGCTCTCTTTTTCGGATTCTTCGGTGATGTGCTGCTCGGAATAAAAGAGATTGCACCCACCTTCAGAGGCAAGCTTATTCCGCTTGGCACAATGTATTTTCTTTTCGGACACATATTCTTTATTGTTGCCCTTCTTTTACAATGCGGCTTCAACATAATAACCTTGATTATCGGAATAACCGGAGGAATAATTGCATTTGTGCTTATAAAGGTTCTGAAAATGAAGGTCAATTCAGCCTTGAGAATCATAATGTCGGTTTATTTTGCGGCACTGATTTATAAGGTTGCAAATGCCGCATTGCTGATAATTCAGCAGGGTGCAAAGCCCTCTTATATTATGGCACTTGTCGGCTCAATCCTTTTTGTTATAAGTGATACCTGCCTTTCGCTGCTTTACTTTACACCCGTGAAAAGAAAGAATTTCTGGGTAACGGTTGAGCTTTCAAGTTATTATCCCGCACAGATTCTTTTTGCAATGTCTGTTGCAATGATGAAATAAACGGAGGAATTTAAATGACCGCTTTTGTAATAAAAATATTAACATATTTTATGTCTTTTGTTATTTCCCTTAACAGCTTTGTTTTGCCCTTCGGCTTTTTTACAAACAGTGCGGAAATCGATTATGATTTTGCAAACACCGTTGCCGGTTCTGCGGCAGGCGAGATAACCGTAACTTCAGATTTTGGCGGTAACTATGAAATTTATTGGGGCACCGATGAGCATAAGATTCTTTCTGAAGATGTTGACGGCTACAGCGTTTATTACAGCGAGCTTGCCGATATTAAGGTTAAAAAAGGCGAGGGAAGTGCCGAGATTCAGGAGTTTACCGCAATTCCCGAGGGTGCGGAAACCGTTCTTGCTTATAAGAATAAAATGCTTATGGCATCTTTTGATATTCCCGAAGAAAAGCAGGCTGATTACGGCGAAAAGCTTTATTCCTTCGGGGCATTGAGTGATGTTCATTTCAACAGATATAACGGTTCGGGAACGGGCGATGATGCCTGCATCACATTCCCGAATGCACTTAAGTTTATTGAAAAGTTTGATGTTGAGCTTGTTGGCATTTCAGGCGATATTTCTGCCGACGGTGAAAGAAATGCATTTGAAAAATTTGACGGAATAACATCCGAATTTGAGTTCCCCGTTTATACCTGCACAGGTAACCACGATGTGAGCAGCTATTATAACCTTGCAAACTGGCAGGAGCTTATGAATAAGGGTGTTTACGGTGAAAACAAAGCAGACGGTGTTGCCGATGTTGCTGCAAACGGACTTGATTTTGTTTATGCACCCGAAAGCACAAACGGAGATGTTTTCATCTTCCTTTCACAGTATCAGTGGGATTATAAAGAACCGACAAGCAGAATACTTAAGGATGAACAGCTTGACTGGCTTGAAGCTCAGCTTGTGAAATACAGCGACAAAACCGTTTATCTTTTCTTCCACACCTTCCTTAACAACCCCGTAGAGGGTGAAGTTCTTCAGACGGGTGAGGGCAATCTGATAAATAATGTCGGCTGGTGCTATGACCTTGCATTCACAGAGGGCTGCCCCGACGAGGTTCGTTTTGAGGCTCTTATGAAAGAGCATAAAAATGTTGTTTTCTTCAACGGTCATTCTCATTGGAAATATGATATGCAGGAGCTTAACCCCAACCTCAATATTGCGGATTATAACGGCGAATATGCAACAATGGTGCATCTTTCAAGCGTTTCGTCACCCAGATCAACAACCGCAAACATCAGGGATTCAAGCGAGCATTATATGCGAAATTCAGAGGGTATGCTTGTAACGGTTTATGAAGATTCAATCGTGTTCACGGCTTGCGAATTCTTAAGAGGCGAGTTTCTCTCTTATGCAACATATGTAATTGAAAAATAAAATTCAGGGGGCTGTCTTTGACAGCCCCCGTTTTTATGCCTTGTTGTTATCTTTAATCCTTTTTATCGCCCCTTTTTCAAGGCGTGAAACCTGAGCCTGCGAAATACCGATTTCGTTTGCAACCTCCATCTGGGTTTTGCCCCTCATAAAACGAAGATAAAGAATCTTCTTTTCTCTTGCGTTCAAATCGTTTATTGCCTGTTTGAGCAGTATTTCTTCAAGCCAGCTATCTTCGTTTTCGGTGCTGCCGATTTGATCCATAACATAAATTGTATCGCCGCCGTCTGAATATACGGGTTCGTTGAGCGAAACCGGTTCAACTATCGCATCAAGGGCAATAACAACATCCTCACGGCTCATTCCGAGCTCTTTTGCGATTTCTTCTGGAGTGGGGTCGCGTTCAAGCTCGTTTATCAGCCTTTCTCTGACCTGCATTGCGTGATATGCCGTATCTCTCACCGAACGGCTTACCCTCACGGGGTTGTTATCTCTCAGATGTCGTCTGACCTCTCCTATAATCATCGGGCAGGCATAGGTGCTGAATCTCACATCAAGGCTCATATCAAAGTTATCAATGGCTTTTATCAGTCCTATGCAGCCAACCTGAAAAAGGTCGTCGGGATTTTCGCCCCTGTTTGAAAAACGCTGAATAACGCTTAAAACAAGCCTTAAATTGCCCATCACAAGCTCATCACGGGCTTTTTTATCGCCGTTTCTCGCTTTTTTCAGCAGCTCCATTTTTTCGCTTTCTTTAAGCACCTTGAGCTTGGCGGTGTTGACCCCGCAAATCTCAACCTTGTTAAACTGCAAAATATCACCCCGAATTATTTAATGGCAATAAAAGTATTGCCTGATTTAACGGGGCTTATTATTGAAAACAGTTTAATTTTATTAAATTTTTTTTAAAACACAAAAAACGAGCAAAATGAAGAAAAACAGAGCATATGAGAGCAAAACGGAGCAAATTCTGAAAATCCTTTAAACGGAAAGTGATTTTTCACGGATTTTATAAAAAAATTGTTGACATTTGCGGGTTTTTGCTCTATATTTTATCTTATCATATATTGTATAAAAATAAGTTTAAATATAAGCCATATATTTTTATAAAGGCAGAGAGGGGTTGCATAATTGAAAGAGAATGTAATTATCGATTTGAAAAATATCTCCGTAACATTCGGGGATAATCAGGTGTTAAAAAATCTCAACCTCTACATTCGTGACAAGGAGTTCATAACATTTCTCGGTCCTTCGGGCTGCGGTAAAACAACCACGCTCAGGATAATTGCGGGATTTATTGAACCCGACGAAGGCGAGGTTATTTTTGAGGGCAAAAAAATAAATTCTCTGCCTCCCCATAAAAGGCAGGTAAACACCATTTTTCAGCGATATGCACTTTTTCCTCACCTTAATGTGTATGAAAATGTTGCTTTCGGTCTGCGTATAAAGAAGGTTCCCGAAAAGCAGATTAAAGAAACAGTTGAAGAAATGCTTGCTCTTGTTAATCTCAAGGGCTTTAATAAGCGTAATATAAATTCCCTTTCGGGCGGTCAGCAGCAAAGAGTTGCCATAGCAAGAGCTCTTGCGGTCAAGCCCCGTGTTCTTCTTCTTGATGAGCCCCTCGGAGCTCTTGATTTGAAGCTTCGCAAGGATATGCAGGTTGAGCTTAAAAATATTCAGCAAAGGCTCGGCATAACCTTTATTTATGTTACTCACGACCAGGAAGAGGCTCTTTCAATGTCGGATACCGTTGTTGTTATGGATGGCGGTATCATTCAGCAGATAGGCACACCTCTTGATATTTATAATGAGCCCAAAAACGCTTTTGTTGCGGATTTTATCGGCGAGAGCAATATCATTGACGGCGTTATGATTGATGACTGCCTTGTTGAGTTTTCGGGCAGACGCTTTGAATGCCTTGATAAGGGCTTTGCCAAAAATGAAGCAGTTGATGTTGTTGTGCGACCTGAGGATGTTGATGTTGTTGAGCCTGAAAAGGGTATGGTATGCGGCGTTGTAACATCCGTTACCTTCAAGGGCGTTCATTTTGAAATAATAGTTGACATCGGCGGCTTCAAGTGGATGATTCAGACAACAGATTATCAGGCAGAGGGCAGCAAAATCGGTCTTTTCATTGAGCCTGATGCCATTCATATTATGAAGAAATCCGAGTATTCAGGCATTTACGGTGACTACAGCTCCTTCAGCGAAGAGTTTGATGAGCTTTCCGACCCCGAAGAGGAGGAAGAGGAATGAATAACCGTTCAGCTCTCAGAACAAAGCTCGTTTCCGCACCGTACATAGTGTGGTCGGTGCTTTTCATAATTGCTCCTCTTATTTTTGTTGTTTATTATTCTTTTACGGATGCTTCGGGTGCCTTCACCTTTGATAATATCACGGCATTAAGCAAATACGCTCCAACCTTTCTGCGTTCAATATGGTTCGGAATTGTGGCAACCATAATCTGCCTTGTGATTGCGTTCCCGCTTGCATACATAATGTCGCAAAAAACCGAAAAGGTTCAGCGAACTCTTATTATGCTTGTTATGCTGCCTATGTGGATGAGCTTTCTTATCAGAACTTATTCCTGGATGGCATTGCTGCAGGATACGGGTATCATCAATTCGTTTCTTATAAAAATCGGAATTGACCCCGTTCATATGATTAACACTTCGGGTGCGGTTATATTGGGTATGGTTTATAACTTTCTGCCCTATATGATAATGCCGATTTATTCCGTTATGGCAAAGCTTGACCATTCAATGGTCGAAGCGGCACAGGATCTTGGCGGCAACAGACTCACCGTTATCAGAAAATGCATTATTCCTATGAGTATGCCCGGTGTTGTTTCGGGCATAACAATGGTTTTTGTGCCTTCCGTAAGCACCTTCTATATTTCACAGAAGCTCGGCGGCGGCTCGTTTGACCTTATAGGTGACGTTATAGAAAGGCAGTTCCAGCAGTCTTATAACTATAACCTCGGTGCATCGCTTTCACTCGTTCTTATGGTTCTTATTCTTATCAGTATGGCGGTTATGAACCGCTTTACGGGAGAAGAGGAGGGAATGGTAATATGAAGGCAGCATCAAAAATCTATACGGTACTTGTTTTCCTTTTTCTCTATGCACCCATTTTTGTGCTCATTCTTTTTTCATTCAACGCAACAAGCAGCACAAGCGTTTTTTCAGGGTTTTCGCTTCAGTGGTATAAAAGACTTTTTGAAGATGAAGCAACCCTCAGAGCTTTTTCAAACACAATAATTCTTGCCGTTTCATCCTCCGCAATAGCAACCGTTCTCGGAACTGCGGCGGCGGTAGGAATAGATAAATATAAGAAGGGCATAGCCCGTTCAAGCATAATGGCGGTCACCAATATCCCTATGACCAACCCCGAAATCGTAACGGGTATTTCAATGATGCTTCTCTTTGTTTTTGTGGGCAAGCTTGTTACAGATGATGCAGTTCTCGGCTTCGGAACGCTGCTGATTGCTCATATAACCTTCAATCTGCCTTATGTTATCCTGAATGTTCTTCCGAAGCTTCGCCAGACCGACAGAAATCTTGCCGAGGCGGCACAGGATCTGGGCTGTAAGCCCGTATCGGCATTTTTTAAGGTTGTTCTGCCTTCGATTATGCCCGGTATTATTTCGGGTATGATTATGGCATTTACTCTTTCGCTTGATGATTTCATTATCAGCTATTTCACAAGCGGACCCGGCTTCCAGACTCTTCCCATTGCGATTTTCTCAATGACTAAAAAGAGAGTCAAGCCCGATATGTATGCTCTTTCCGCAATTATTTTTGTGAGCATTCTCGTGCTTCTTATTCTTCAGAATGTTGCACAGATTAAGAGCGAAGAAAAGAGCAAGAAAAAGAACTGATTATTTTCTCTGAAAGGAGTGTCGGAAGTGAAAAAAGTTGTTTCGGCAATTTTTGCTCTTCTTATAATGCTTATGCCCTGCACCGTTGCTTTTGCCGCAGAGCAGAGCGACATAGATGCCCTCAGAGGCACAAAGCTTTATGTTTATAACTGGGGCGAATATATTTCAGACGGCACCGACGGCTCGCTCGATGTTAACAAAGCTTTTGAAGAAAAATACGGAATTGAAGTTGTGTATGATACATACGATAATAATGAGGTTATGTATTCAAAGCTTAAAAGCGGCGGCGTTGCTTATGATATAGTAATCCCTTCGGATTATATGATTGAGCGTATGATTAAAGAGGATATGCTTCAGAAAATCGATTTCAGCAATATTCCGAATTATAAATTTATTGATGAAAAGTATCTTAATCTCGCATATGACCCCGCAAACGAATATTCCGTTCCCTACACAGTAGGTATGGTTGGTCTTATCTATAATGAAACAATGGTTTCCGAAGTGCCCGACAGCTGGACTGCTCTCTGGGATAAGGAATATGCCAACAGCATTCTTATGTTCAATAACCCCAGAGATGCTTTTGCCATTGCACAGAGCATTCTCGGTATGGATTACAATATGGAATCCGGGGTTGCGTGGAAGGTGGCATCCGAGCTTCTTAAGGAGCAGAAAAGTGTTTCACCCGTTTATGTAAATGACGAGGTTTTTCTTAAGATGGAATCCGGAGAAGCTGCTCTTGCACCTTATTATGCGGGCGATTTCCTTACTATGAAGGATAACAATCCCGACCTTAATCTTGTTTTCCCCAAGGAAGGCGTAAACTATTTCTTTGATGCGGCGTGTATCCTTAAAGGTTCAAAGAATAAGCTTGCAGCAGAGCTTTATATCAACTTCCTTCTTGAGCCCGATGTTGCACTTGCAAATGCCGAATATATCTGCTATGCAAGCCCGCATACCGAGGTTTTCAACAATCCCGAATATTCATTCTATCAGGATGAAATTCTTTATCCCGAAACGGGAAAATTCAAAACACAGCTTTTCCTCAATCTTTCTCCCGAAACACTTGCCCTTATGAGCACGCTGTGGGATGATGTTAAAAACCACATTCCCGAGGGCGAGGGGAATTACGCATTTTTCTTTAGCGGTGCGGGTAATTCAACGGTTACCGATGACGGAGAAAAAATGACTCCCGAAGCACGCAGATATGCTCTTTATATAGGCATATTCGTTCTTATCTGCCTTGCATACATTATTTTCAGATATGCAAGAAAGAAATACAGAGAAAGCATATAAATCAAAGCCGCAGTCCAACGGATTGCGGCTTTTAAATCTTACAAAATTGTAACTTTCATTGACTTTACAAAAAGCTTGTTATATATTATAGGTAATATAAAATAAATTGAGGTTTGTATGGAAAGAATAAGAAAGTTTTTGGTTTCCGATTGGTATACCGTTATACTTTTTGCTCTTGCCTGCCTGGTTGTTATAACGGGCACAGAGGTTTTGGGCACGCTCATATTTGCCATAATCATCGGTTTTTCAATGACCCTTATTGATGATTGGCTTGTGCCTCTTCAGGGCGTTATGCTCACCTTTTGCTTTGCAATAAGATGCAAGCATTCCTTTGATGATTTTATGAAATATTGGTATCTTGCAGTTATTGCGGGTGTGCTGGTTTTTTCACATTTTATTTTGTATAAGTTCAAATTCAGAAAAGGCAGCTGCTTTAACGGCATTCTTGCAACCTCTCTTGCGGTAACACTCGGCGGTGTGGGAATAATCACAGCAAAGGAATATTTTTCTTTAACCTCAATATTTTATATAGTAATGCTCGGCTTCGGAATGCTTTTTGTTTATTCATATATGGGCGGAGCACTTGATAAAGAGTATGACTATGATTTTTCCGGCAGATTTGCAAAAATGATGGTGAGTGCTGTTCTTTTGCTCAGCTTCTGCCTTGCGGAGGAATATATAAGCAGAGCATCAGAGCTCAGCGGCGGCTTTGATATTCTGCCGTTTCAATGGAGAAATAACGGCTCAACAATGCTTATGCTTGCAATGCCGTTTGCATTTTATCTTTCCGCACGGAAATTCGGATATTTTTTTATCGGAATGCTTTCCTACGGTGCAATTCTCCTCACCGGCTCAAGGGGAGGAATGATATTCGGGCTTATAGAGCTTGTGATTTGTATGGCGGTTATGCTGATTGTTGATAAACGTCACAGAATAGCCATTGTCATTATAAGTGCAGCGTGCCTTTTAGCGGCGTTTATTATGCGGCAGCTTCTTATTGATATGGTAAGCTACACGCTTGAGCGTCTTTTGAATCCGTCTGAAAACGCAATAAGATTGGAGCTTATTCCGAGAGGAATAGGAGATTTTCTTGCCAACCCGCTTTTTGGCAGGGGAATAGGCTATATGGGAAACAGCGATGTTCACCACAATGCCGAATTCACTCTTTGCTGGTATCATTGCTCACCTATTCAGGTTATCGGCAGCTTCGGCGTTTTCGGCGTTGCGGCTTACGGATATTTGCTTTATCTCAGAATAAGAACTCTTGCAAAGAACTTCACATTTTTCAATATTGCAATGTTTTTATCATATATCGGGCTTGAAATGATGTCATTTGTAAATCCCGGAATTTTTGTTCCGTTCCCGTATCTTTTCCTTGTAACAATTTATTTTGTTGTTATGGAACGGTGCAACAGCGAAAAGGATAAACAGTTTCTCGGAAAAATAGTAAAAGGTGAAAAATAATGAATGTTTTATCAATCGGCAACAGCTTTTCAACCGATGCTCACACATATCTGCCTCATATGGCAAAGGCGGCGGGCAAGGAATTGCTGCTTTGCAATCTTCATATAGGCGGCTGCTCTCTTGAGCAGCATTGGACTAACTGGAGCGAAGAAAACCAGGATTATTTCTATGAGGTTTTTCTTCCGTATGAAACCGAAATGAGCAGGCCCGACGGCGTTGCTCTTCATGAGGCGGTTGAGGATGAGGAGTGGGATGTAATAACTCTGCAGCAATGCAGCCCCCTCAGCGGAATAAAAGAAAGCTATTCGCCCTATCTTGGTGAGCTTGCCGAATATTGCCGTATGATGCAGCCGCAGGCAAAAATAATGTTTCATCAGACCTGGGCATATGAAAACGGATGCAAGAATCCCGCTTTCGGAAATTACGGAAACAGTCAGGATGAAATGTATGCGGAATTGACCCGTGCCTGCGTAGAGGCGGCCCTTGATGCCGATATTGATTTGTTTATTCCCAGTGGAAGAGCGTGGCAGACTGCAAGGCAGACTCTTATAGGCGATAAGCTCACAAGAGACGGTATGCACGGAAATGAGCTTGGCTGTTATCTTGCAAGTGCCTGCTTTTATGAAATGATATTCGGCGAGGATGTAAGAGAGAATCCGTTTTATCCCGAAGAAATCGGCCCCGAAATAACGGAGCTTCTTAAAATATGCGCACACATTGCAGTTGAAGAGGGTATAAAAAGATAAAAAATCAAAGGGCTGTTTCACGGAGATGAAGAAGCCGTTTTCTTCCGATGACAGGCGTATGCGATACGTCGAGTCGGAAAAAACGGCTAAAAAGAAACACAGAATATATTAATTTAATTATATATTGCAATTTAAAAGGCTTGCAAAGGTTTGTTTTCCTCTGCAAGCCAATTTTATTTTATTACGTTTCTTTTGTTCTTCGCTTCGTGAGACAGCCCCATTTATGTTATTCTTCAATACCGAGAAGCTCTGTTACGCTCATATCAAGAACTTCTGAAAGAGCCTTAATTTCAAAATCCGTAACATATCGAAGCTGACCTTCAAGCTTGGAAAGACCCGAAGCGTTTAAGTCAATACCTTTTATCTGAAGCTGAGTGAGCAAATCCTTCTGCTTCATATTGATTTCTTTGCGTCTTGCTTCAACCTTGGCACCAACAATGTTTCTGTCGCCAAGTGCCTGCTTTCTGATTCTCATAAATAGTACCTCCTGAGTGCCGTTTGCCAAAAAAATTACCGCCATATTATACAATCAGTATAATTTTTGCAATACCAATTAAACTAAACGCATTATTTGCGCCGTACAAGCAATACTTTATCATAATTTGTATAAAAATGCAATAGTTTTTTACTATTTTTGAAAATATATTAATTGTTTTAGAAAATTCTTCAGGGCAATTAAATTATACACTCCAAACGGATTGTGTCTAAATTGTGGTTTCATATGTTGACATATTAGTTTGAAAAGTATAAAATAATGCATAATAATTATATCCAAAAAAAAGGGAAGTGCTTACCGTGAATAATGAGAAGCTCGCAAGAAATCTCACTATGCTTACCGATTTTTATGAGATAACAATGGCAAACGGATATTTTAAAAACAACTTCAAAGATACCGTTGCATATTTTGATATGTTTTTCCGAAAGGTGCCCGACGGCGGCGGATTTGTTATAGCTGCGGGTCTTGAGCAGCTTGTTGAGTATCTTTCAAATCTTCATTTTACAAATGAGGATATTGAGTATCTCAGAGGCAAGGGCTTCGGTGAAGAGTTCCTTGATTATCTTAAAAACTTTAAGTTTGAATGCGATGTATGGGCAATTCCCGAGGGCACTCCCGTTTTTCCGGGTGAACCCATCGTTAAGGTTAAGGGCCCCGTTATTCAGGCCCAGTTTATTGAAACAATGGTGCTTCTGTGCATAAATCATCAGAGCCTTATCGCAACAAAGGCAAACAGAGTTTCCCGTGCTGCAGACGGCAGGGCGGTAATGGAATTCGGTTCAAGAAGAGCGCAGGGCTTTGACGGAGCAATTTACGGTGCAAGAGCAGCTTATATCGGAGGCTGTGCGGGAACTGCCTGCACAATCTCGGATGAGCTTTTCGGTGTTCCCGCACTCGGCACAATGGCTCACAGCTGGGTTCAGCTTTTCGACAGTGAGCTTGAAGCATTTATGGCATATGCAAAAGAGTATCCCGACAGCTGCACTCTGCTTGTTGATACCTATAATGTTTTGAAATCCGGCATTCCCAACGCAATCAAAACCTTTGATGAGGTTCTCAAGCCTATGGGCAAAAGACCCAAGGGAATAAGAATAGACAGCGGCGATATTGCCTATTTATCACGCAAGGCACGCAAGATGCTTGATGAGGCAGGCTATCCCGATTGCTCGATTGTTGCATCGAACTCGCTTGATGAATATATAATCCGCGATATGCACCGTCAGGGAGCAAAGGTTGATTCCTACGGTGTTGGCGAAAGACTCATAACTTCATCATCAAGCCCCGTTCTCGGCGGCGTTTATAAGCTTGTTGCCGTTGAAAAGGACGGAGAGGTTATTCCTAAAATCAAGCTCAGTGAAAATGTTCAGAAGATTACAACCCCCTGCAATAAAAGGGTTTACAGACTTTATGATAAAGAAAGCGGAAAGGCTATTGCAGACCTGATGACACTCTCAAAAGAGGTTATCGACGAAACAAAGCCCTATGAGCTTTTTGATCCCGATTACACTTGGAAACGCAAGGAAGTAACCGATTTCACGGTCAGAGAGCTTCTTGAGCCCGTTTTTGCAAAAGGCGAATGCGTATACAAAAAGAAGGATATAAACGAAATCAAGGCGTATTGCAAGGCTCAGGTTGATACACTCTGGGATGAGGTTACCCGTTTTGAAAATCCCCATAATTATTATGTTGACCTTTCGCAGGCTTTGTGGGATGAAAAGCAGAGATTGCTTAATAAAAACAATATGAAATAAAAAATCAGGCATCGGTTTCAAAGAACCGATGCCTGATTTATATATAAACTTGCACTTTATGCTACTCTTTCGGAGCTTTTACCGCCGCTTATAACGGTGAATGCTGCAACCTCTTCATAATCCTCTTCAAGGTCTGCAGGTGCTCTTGACTGCACGTTTGCACTTGCATATGCATAATTGAGCTTCTGCTGCTTGTTGGCACGGTAGGTGCGGGCAACAGCCTTGAAAAATTTTGCAACATTTGTTTCAAATCTGATAAGCTTCTTTTCAAAAACGAAGCATAAAACAACTGCAACTGCGGCAGCAAATTCGAGAGCTGTTCTGATAATATCTGCATTTGACATATTTAAATCCCCCTTACTTTAAGTGGAAACATTTGTTCTGTGACTTTATTATAGCAGACGAACATTCGTTTGTCAATACAAATGTTCGAATTTTTTGAGATTTTTTGCTTGTATTTATAATACCACAACATATTGATATTGTCAATATCGATATACACAATAAATAGTGATTTCTGCCGACTTAAATTGACAGAAATTTTAAAATCATCTGTTCTTTATAAGATAATATGCAGGCGAACAAAATAAAATTCACGAAAGAATTATCTTCAGATGTTGACTTTAAAAACCTAAAGAAATATAATATTTTAGATTGGAGATGATATGTTATGTATAATTTATGGGCTTTTGTCAGACAGAGTCTGATAAAAATCTGGCTTGCGGCAGAAAAGGCTGTTTTCAAATTTTCGGGCGGCAAATATCCCAAGGCACTTTTTTGCAGCAGGGCAAACCCGAAGCATATAGGAAGCAGAGTTAAGGTGCTTTCTGAAAATGAATTTTCAACCGATATTGCAAAGGTTGATGAAAACGGCAACATAACCGATGAAGATTTCGTTATAGTTTCAAGCACGGATTTCCACATTGATGAGAATCACGAGCTTAATTATAAAACAATTTATTATTTTGTTAAGCATCTTGAAGCAATCAAGCCCGACCTTGTTGTTTTAACCGGTGATATTATTCTTTCAAAATTCCAGCAGATTGATGCAATTCAGTTTGCACAGATGATGGAAGAAATCGGCGTGTATTGGACCATTATTTTCGGCAATCACGAGGTGAGGGAAGAAAAGGGCTTTTATAAATATCTGATGATGAAAAGCTTTTCGGATTATGAGCATTGCCTTGCAAAGCACGGTCCCAAGGATTTGTTTGGCTACGGCAACTATTCGGTAAGAATTCACGGCAAAAACGGCAAGCTCAGGCAGGCGTTGTTTATGTTTGATTCGGGCCGTGATATAAGAGAGGAATATACCGCACAATACGGACTTCCCAAGGATATTCAGGGCTATGATTTTATCAAGAAGGAACAGATTGATTTCTATAAAAATGAAATTGATTCGCTGAAAGCGAAATACGGAGATTTCAAATCAATGGCATATATGCATATTCCCGTTAAGGAATATGAGCTTGCATTCAAGGATGACGGAAACGGTGTTTATGTGCCCACGGGAGAATGTGAAATCCTTTACGGCGAAATGCTTGAGAGTGTCGGAAGCTCACCTTATAACAGCGGATTGTTTGATGCGTTTCTTGAAAAGGGAAGCACTCAGGCTGTTTTCTGCGGACACGACCACGTTAACGATTGGTGTGCTCTTTATAAAGGAATTTATCTGGTTTATAATCAGGAGCTTTGCTATAATCTTTATCATTACGGAGAAAGAAAGGATGTTCCTGAAAAATACTGGAATCACGGAGTTACCGTAACCCGCATAAAAGAGGATGGCTCCGTTGATATTTCACAGAGCAAAAACGGAAGATTTATGTAAAATAAGAATAAAAACGCATTGAGAAAACCGTTGGTTCACTCAATGCGTTTTTTTGTTGTGCTCACAAAAAATGACGGAATATTCACTTTAACTTGCAAAACTTATCCACACATATATGCAGTATATACTGCATAAAATTATTCCTAATCAGAAATAAAAACACTTGTAAAGTGGAAAACCTTACGGTTTTAATTCTAAACAAGAATAAATCGTGAAAGTTATCCACATTTTCCACGGAGTTTTCCACATATGAAAGTTTTTAAACTTTACACCTTTTGCCTGTAAAGGTCAACTGCTTTACTGCATATATTTATGTATATGAATTTAATTATACACTAATAGTTAATTATATATTGCAAGAAACATTTCATTTATAATATAAATATATTTATATATATTATTTAT
>CALGRR010000124.1 GCA_937880805.1 uncultured Clostridia bacterium | reverse complement strand
GTGTAACGGTAGCACGACAGACTCTGACTCTGTTTGTTGGGGTTCGAATCCCTATTCCCCAGCCAAAAAAGAACCCACATTTGTCTATGACAAATGTGGGTTCTTTTCAACTAAATCCACCATTTCGGGTGGGTGAAATATTGCTTCGCAATGTGAAATTCTCGCTTGCACTCGAGTGACGTTATGTTTTATTTACAAAAAACACACAAACTTGGTACACTGACTATTGATTTGTGTTAATATTATTGCTATAATATGTTTACCAAATCAAGAAAGGAGTATTTCAAAATGAAACTTTTCTCACTCATTATGTCATTTGTTTTATCACTATTCGGCGTTGTACCGCCTGCTCAGTCTGTTGATGCATACACACAGGCAGAGTGGTATGCACTTGTTGCTGAGGAGTTTGATCTCGTATACAGCCTTGAGGACAATGACAACTACGACATCGCTGCTGATGACGAATATTTTGCAGTTATTCAGGCTTGCCATGACAACAACGTAATTGTTGACGAATATGATGCAGATGCATATATAACCAACGTTCTTGTTGCAAAATCACTTGCAGTTGCTGCAGGTCTCGATGGCGCAGAGCTTCCCGACGAAGCTGCTCTTGATATTGCTGTTGATGCAGGCTTTGTTAAGGTTTCTGTCAACCTTTTTGGTAAGGTTAAAGAGGTTATAATTACAAAGGCAGAGGCTGACGCAGCCCTTGAAACAGCAAGTTTTGTATACGCAAACAAGATACAGGCATATGCACAGGCAGAATGGTACGCACTTGTTGCAAAAGAGTTCGACCTTGCATACGATCTTGAGGACGATGACAATTACGACATCGCTGCAGGTGACAAGTTTTTTGAAGCTATTCAGGCTTGCCACGATAACAACGTAATTGTTGATGAGTATGTTGCAGATGCACAGATAACTAACATTCTTGTTGCGAAATCACTTATCGTTGCCGTAGGTCTCAAGCTCCCCGGACTTTCCGATGAGGCTGCTGTTAACGTTGCTGTTAATGCAGGCTTTGTTAATGCTTCTGTAAATATTAACGGTAAGGTTGAAGAAATTGTAATACCCAAGGCAGAAGCTAACGCAGCTCTTAAAACAGCAGGCCTTGTATATCTTAACAACAATAGTCTTACCTGAAACAATTGCTTGCAAAAGTTTGTACAATAACGCCTCTAAAACAATTGTTTAAGCAAATCCGTTGTTATTTTTCATCTCAGGAAATCCAAGTCTTAACAGACTTGGATTTTTCTTTTTTGTTTTTAGAAGTGAGTGTTGTTATTGCAAAGGCAAAAATTGTGTGATACAATAAATAAAAAGCTTGCTCCATAAACTTTAAGGAGGATGTAATATGTTAAGAATGAAAAAGAAAACGGTTATGAGAATTATCTCGCTTGTTCTTGCGGCGGTGATTATGCTGTCAGGCGGTGCGAGTGCTTTTGCAGCAAGCCTGATTTCCGATGAAACCAAAGCCAAATCCGTTGAAATTGCCCACAAGATAGAATCTGAGGGCATTGTTCTTCTGAAAAACGATAACAACGCTCTTCCTCTGAAAAACAAAAAGGTTAACGTTTTCGGTGCGGCATCCTGCTCAATAGCGTTTGCGGGTGCGGCAGGCTCGGGTGCGGTTCGTTCATCCGATGCTGTAGGCTTCTATGATGCACTCGAGAATTCGGGAATTGAATACAACAAGAATTTATATAATCTGTATGCCGATTACACGGGAACAAAGGTTGACACGGGTCTTATCGGATATGTGGGCACCGTTCTTGAGCAGTTCTTCGGCGGCGGTCAGTCTGAAATGCCCATAAATAAAATAAGCAATAAGGTTATGGAAGAGGCTGTCGGTTTTTCGCAGACTGCCATAATCGTTATTGGCAGAGTAGGAACGGAAATGAAGGATCTGAGCATTGAAAAGCTCAACCTTACCGCAGACGAAAAAGCAATGATTGATAAGGTCTGCACGGAATTCTCCGATGTAATTGTTGTTTTCAATATTTCAAACATAACGGATATGTCGTGGCTTGAGGATTATGACAGCATCAAGGCGGCAATGATTATGTGGCTTCCCGGTGAAGTGGGAACAAACAGCGTTGGCGAGGTGCTTACCGGCAAGGTCAATCCCTCGGGTAAGCTTGCGGATACAATTTCTTATGATATTGAAGACCACCCCGCTTCGCAAAACTTCGGTAATTATATGTATAAGGGAATATTCGGAATTCCCAAGTATTTTGTAAATTACAGCGAAGGTATTTATGTGGGCTACAGATATTTTGAAACGTTTGCCCCCGAAAAGGTGATGTATCCCTTCGGATACGGACTTTCTTACACCGATTTTGAGTGGAATGTCAAATCCTTCGGCTCCGACGGCGAAAAGATAAATATTGCCGTAGAGGTTGAAAATACGGGCGAAGCTGCGGGCAAGGATGTTGTTCAGGTTTATTTCACTGCACCCTATTACGAGGGCGGAATTGAGAAAAGTGCAAAAGAGCTTGCGGCTTATAAAAAAACATCTGAGCTGAAGCCCGGAGAAAGCGAAACTATTAACATTTCTTTTGATATTGAGGATATGGCATCCTATGACGCTGAAACCGAAGAAGCTTGGGTGCTTGATAAGGGTGAATATAAAATCCATATTTCACGCAATGTGAGAGATGCCGAAAAGAGCTTCAGCTATAATGTGCCCGAAAAGGTTATTTATAAAACCGACAGCAATTCGGGTGCAGAGGTTAAAAACCTTTTCGGTTTTGCGGAGGGAAGCCTTGAATATTTCTCACGCTCAAACCCCGAAGAAACCTATCCGCAGAAGCCTTCTGATTATAAGGCAACCGACGAAGTGAAAAACAGCGATAAAAGACCCGAGCCCGAAACAGAGGGTGAAACACCCAAAACGGGCGTTAAATATAAAGACGGTGTAATTACGCTTAAAGATGTTGCCGAAGACGAGAGCCTCTGGGATGCTTTCCTTGATCAGCTCACCGTTTCCGAAATGATTGAGCTGATTGCAGACTGCGGCTATGAAACAACCGCCGTTAAAAGGCTCGGTATCCCCTCAACCTCGGATAACGACGGACCCTCCTGCATCAAGGGTGAAGGCGGACTTCTTTACCGTGATTGCGGTCTTGCATTCCCCGTTGCAACTGCTTTGGCCTGCACCTGGAATGATGAGCTTGCAGAGGAATTCGGCGAGATAATCGGTGAAGAGGCATTGCAGCTCGGCACTCACGTTTGGTATGCTCCCGGCTGCAATATTCACCGCAGCCCGCAGGGCGGAAGAAATAACGAATATTATTCCGAAGACCCGCTGCTTTCGGGCAAGATTTCGGCGGCGGTTATAAGGGGTGCACAGTCCAAGGGACTGATTGTTACGGTTAAGCATTTTGTTGCCAACGAGCAGGAAACCAACCGTCAGTCAAACGGTTTATACACCTGGCTCAGCGAGCAGTCGCTGCGTGAGATTTATCTTGAGCCGTTTGAAATTTCGGTCAAAGAAGGCAACGCCCGCGGAATTATGTCGGCATATAACAGAATCGGCACACAGTGGTGCGGCGGAAGCAAAGCACTTATCACAGACCTTTTAAGAAACGAATGGGGCTTTGACGGCTTTGTTATAACCGATGCAAGCATCGACCTTAGCGGTGACGGATACCTTGACCCCGTGCTTGCGGTTTATGCACGCAACAGCGGAATTCTGACTATGCTTTATGTTGTTACCGCACCGCAGACCCGTATGTCACTCCGTATGGCATATATGAAAGACCCCATCGGAATGGGAAAAGCAATGAGGCTTTGCGTTTATGATATATGCAGAATGAAAATAGAATCAAATGCTTTTAATGCAGAATAACAAAAGGGGCTGTGAATGCAGCGTTCCGATAAGACAGCATAGCAGAAACAAGAAAGTGCGGCAGATGCCAAACAGATTGCTTATTAAATTAAGAAAGGATTTCTGCTATGAAAAATCAAATTATGTCTTGTGAATTCAACATTGACACTGCTTGTGTTGAGTTGAAGTTAACCGACGGTTCTATGGTATCAGTTGACTGCGTTGCCGTTGAAAACGAATATGCAAACAATATGTATGAAGTATCTGAACTTGGTTATCTTATTTACAACGAGCCAATTAGCTATGTCAAATTACCGTTAAACTGTAAAATGGAGGAATACTTGCAAAATAATACAGACTATACTCCATTATCCGATATGAGATAAAATTTTAGCCGACAACATCATTGTGG
The DNA here is from genome assembly GCA_937880805.1 of uncultured Clostridia bacterium. Classification (GTDB taxonomy): domain Bacteria; phylum Bacillota; class Clostridia; order Oscillospirales; family Acutalibacteraceae; genus CAG-177. The sequence continues at coordinate 53,208 of CALGRR010000124.1, read as the reverse complement.
TGTTGTCGGCTTTTTCTATTGTTGGCATATAAAAATCTACAACTCAAAATCTTGCTTTTGTAACGCATAAAACGCAAAATCAGGGTTATAGGTCAAAATATACGTACCCTTCAATTACCGCACTTCAAACCCCTTATGTATCAACGGTTTCAGAACACTTATTTGTCTAAATTTTATACTCTTATATTTTTAATTCTCTTTTTCACAAAACACATTAATGCATTATTCAATATGGTGAAAAACCAACAGGCAACATCACTCATAAAAGATGTTGCCTGCATTTTTCATAATCACTTATTTATTTCTGTTCATCAAGATACTTTTCAGCATCCTGCTCTGCGTAATATGCATTAGCAGCTTCATCAGAAGCTTTGACTCGTTCAATCATATCTTCTTCATAGATGTCGGCATATAAGAGATCTCTTACCTCAACACGACCCTCTTTTTTTGTACCGTTCTCGTCTTTAGGATATTCAAGCACAAAATCCAAAGCATAAAATTTCACATTAGCATTGTCAAATATTTTTTTGACTTCAAGAATCAACTCTGCTAAACGCTCAAAAGAAACAGTTTCATCTTCAATATAGATGGTGAGTTTACCTGCCTTTGAGCCAAGCTCGTTTATGTCATATTCTCCATCGAGCTTTAAATCTTCAATGATTATTGCATAGTCGGGAACAGAAGGATCTTTTGCATACTCTGTAGGAATAAACTCTATATCTCCAAATCCTATATCTACAGCATACGGAAACGATTGGCTGTCTAAAATTGAATCAACCTTATCTCCGTATTCATTTCCAAGTCTGTTTGCCGTGTTCCATCCTGTAAGAACATCGTTCTCATAATTATCAATTTCTAAGTTGCCCCACATATCAATCAACACAGTAAAGTGACTGTCTATGCTGCTCGGAGATTTAATGAAAGCGTGATAATTTCCATCTTTAAGATTATAGACAACTTTTTCAATTTCAAAATCTCGGTCACGGTATTTTTCTTCAAGACGCTTTTCCGCTGTATTGGTTGCAAGGTGTTTTGATATCGGATTTCCTACAAAGGCATTTGTTAAAATACAAATTCCAACAACGATTGAAATTGAAATAATAACTGCAACAGCCTTTAAAATCTTTTTTTTCATTATCTATACTCCTTTCTGAGAACAATCTGAGTTTCTGAAATATTTTAAAATATTCCGGGAAGAATTTGTGCGATAAAAATTCCTGAGCCAAAAGACACAGCGTTTGCAATAAGAGCATAAAGCCAATAGAACCATATTTGTTTTGGATTCTCGCAGTTCTTTTTAAGAATTCTGCTATACAACATTGCTTCAATAATGAATACCACAATTTCTAAAAGAACATAGAACATAACGAATGCCAATTCTCCCGAATGATAGTTAATGATATTCAAAAGCACATTCAGAAGAATTGGTGTTGCAGTATTTATCCCAATGAGTAATAAGAACTGATTCTTTTTCCTGAATCCGAAGATTAAGGCGATAACCATTTCTATTGCTATGGTTATAAGGATGCGGGCTATGAGAGAGATTATTTCCACACGGTAGTTATAATAACGACAAGCTTCAATTTGCTCGTCCGTACTCAGTTCCTCATTATAGTTTACCGAACCGATATTGATACCGTTCATATCAACGGTGTAGTAAGTATCAAAAGCATATTTTTCATAAATACCGCTGACAACGAAAGTTTCTGTTTCAGGATAATAGAGAAGTATTTTAAATGAATTGGGTGGGTAATAAGTCCACTCGATCTTTTTAGTTTCGCTTACCTTCCAACCTTCCTGCAAAAAGTAATATCCGTCAACATCTTCATATTCTACAAATTCTTTCCAGGTTTTGTAATCAAAAGTTTCATTAGCATAGTTTTCATTTTCATTGTGACGGGCAAATTCATCACTGCCATCCCAAGCACTTGCAGGACCGGTTGATTTTTGCTCTGAAAGCAATGTGCCGTAGCAAAGTTCGTCACCCATATTCTCAAATATAATGCGAACAGATGCTTTCGGTCCCATATCCGCACTGGCAGTTATGGGGGAAATCATAATCACCATTACGGTACAGAGTATCATTGTAAAGACATTAGTAAATCTTTTTGATTTCATCGCAAAACCGCCTCTTTATTTTTTATCGTGTTATTGTCAGACAATAGAATGACGGTCTTTCGGGATAAATTCTGTCGGAACTATTCCAAATCACAGTATTATCAATCTCTTTACACCCATAAAATACCTCCGTAGAAATATTTAATACAGTTATTCCCAATAAAATCGTATCATATAAATATGAATTTTTCAACAAAAGAAAAATGTTAAAACTTCTTGACATTTGTTTCTGAAATCCATATAATAAGAATGTAAAGAGTTCTTTACTTTTTGGAGGTGTTAAAACGAAAAAATTTTTCAAAAAATTAGGATTTCACAAAATGGATGAAATGGAACAGCATATTGCTTTCAAGGCGCAGCGAAACGCTTTTGTTTTTCTTTTGTTTGCTTTATTTATTTGGACTTTATACGAATCATATAAAGTTTACGCCTTCCATTCTGAATTAAATCCTTTTCCTTGTTTCCTGCTTGCTGCAGCATCGTGTATTCAAATTTTTTCGCAGCTTATTATGACTCACAATGCAGTCAAGGATGATGAAGAAACTCCCAAAACTTCACCCATATTAAAAACAGTCTTAATCTGCTTAGCTGTCGCCGCAGTTATTGTTACAATTGGAAGCATTATAGTTCTTTCGGTGGTAAAGCCATGACAAACAGAATAAAAGAATTACGAAAGCAACACGGATACAGACAAGAGGATTTGGCTGAAGCATTAAACGTATCCCGACAAACAATAATTGCTGTTGAGAATGGCAAGTATAACCCGACTCTTGAATTAGCAATGAAACTTGCACGGTATTTAAATACAACAGTAGAAGAACTCTTTATTTTAGAAACATAACATAAAATATCCGAGGTTTATACGACCTCGGATTTTTTGCTTAATATTTTTCTATAAGAGAATATTGTGCCAAACACACAATTTGGGGCAGTTCAATTCACTGGTGCTAATTTTATTTTATCATATTTGAAAGACGAAAAGCGATGCTAAAAATTCAATAATGCTGTTAAAAAATGCGGTTATATCTGCAACAAGCTTTTCAAAGAAACTGAGTTCAGGCTCTTCGGGTGATTCGGGAGCAATGAGCACGTACTTATAGGGGCTGCTTTGACCGCCGAGAGCCGAGATGCCGTCCCATTCCGTTGCGTTTTCAGCACTTGTATCTGTACTTACAACAATATATGGTGTTGCATAGCCTTCGGGACTAATTTCGTTAACAGAATAGATTGCGGATTTTTCGCCGATCGCTTCGACATAAGCATTGCTTGAAACAGCGAGGTTTCTTATTGCAAGACCATAACTTTGCTTTGTTGTGTCAGCCGTTGCAATAATCTGAGCATTACCCCCGATTGCAACACTGCCGTCGGAGTAAATTCCCACGGAGTATTCTTCCGACGCTTTGCCTGCGGTTGCCGTAAGCTTTGAGTTACCGTTAACTGTGCTTGAGTTATACATATAAATTCCTGCCGAACGTGCAACGCCATTCCCCGCAAGGGCATCAATAACCGTGTTTCCTGTTACGGCTGCCTCTGTAACAGCCACTCCGTATGCATATTCAGCATCTCCGCCTATTGCCTTAATATTCACATCTTGCTCTGCAGAGAAACTTTACGAATATAATCCGCATGAAGTTACTTTTGCATCTGCCGATTTAAGAGCAACAGATACATTTCCCGAAAAATCTGCTGTTGATTCTGAATAAAGACCAAACGATGTGTTGCCGCTTGATGCTGAGGCTTCGATTCTGCCGTCACTTACAGAGATACCTTCTATATGGATTCCACAAGAAGCGGAGCTTACTGAGGTGTTGCCTGTTCCGATTACTTCACCGCCGTCCATTATAAATACCGAACATTCTATACCCACCGAAGACCCGTTGCTTCTGTCAGAAATACCTTCAAGTTTTGCTCCACATCCCGATTTCATAAAAATTCCTTGCGCAAGAATGCCACAAGAATTACCTTCGGCTGTGCCGCCGATACCCTTTATGCTTGCCTCTCCATCAATATCAATGCGGTCATTTACACATATGCCAACGCTGTCGTCCTGAACGCTTCCGTCATCAAGTTCTGTTGCACTGCCGCCAATACCTATAAGAGTTGCAGTACCACTGATATAAATATCGTTTGCTTCAATGCCTGCTACGGCACAGGAGCTGTAGGGATAACAATCATCACCGCCTCTGATTTCTCCCGATTCAGCAGTAACCCGAGCATTATCAGAAATAATGAGAGCTGCATCATTGTTTGAGTAGTCAATAAAAATACCGATTGTTGCTCTGCTTGTATTACCCGATTTGGCGTTGAGTTTTGCTTCGTTGCATACAGTAATGCTGTTATCGCTATAAACGGCTATACTTTGTTCGCCGTCGCCTGCGTTTGCATTGAACTGAGCATTATCACAAATTGTTATGGAGCCTTTTTCTGCCTTGAGGGCATAATTATCAACATTGTCAACTTCATATCCGAAGATTTTCCTTACAGTTGAAAGACTGACAACAGCATTGCCGCTTATTTCTGTATCACCGTAAATTTCTGCAGCAAGGTGAGTAATTTCAGCTGTATCAACGGTAAGCTGTGCGTTATCGGAAACTTTCAGACCTGCTGAGTATACACCTGTGCCCGTAATTCTCATATTCACGTTTGCGTTGTCTTTAATTGTAACTGTACCGTTTTCGGTAAGAAAACCGTAGAAATGTTGAAGCTCGGGTGTGTTAAGATTAATCTGCACCGAATTGCCAACAGAAATATTACTTGCAGATACCGCGAAATAACCGTTTTCCTCATCGTTTGTAAAACTTATATTGCCACTGCCGATAATATTAATATCGCCGGCACTCGCAAAAGCAACAAAACCGCCGGTTACGGTGTTTTCGCCGATTAATTCGACGTCAAGCTTTCCGCCGGCAAGAATAACAGCAGTTAAGCTGTCAAAATCAACGGTCCTGCTCAAATTCTTTGCATTGTTGAGAGTGAGTTTTGAATTGGTATCTGCTGTTGCAGGTACAAATTTAACATTATAATTTTCTTCTGTTGCGTTTTCAGCAGTGATGCCGCCATTTGCCGTAAGATAGTATCCTTCACTTATAAGAGTTCCTGCCACATAAAATTCAGTTTCGGAAATAATATCCGAATCAACTGCCGATGCACCGATTGCCATCACACTTGAAATCACAGTAATAACAAGCAATACAGACAGAATTTTTGATAAAGTTTTTTTCATAACAATCCCTTCCTTTTAAGAATAATTAAACTGCTAAATTGCTGTACAGTATTCCGCAAATTCAACAACATTGCAGAAAATATCAAAAATTGCACTTGTATAAATGGTCGGAAACCAGAAAATAACCGTGAATTTTTCGTTAAAACCGTCAACATATCCGAGATACTCAATGCTGTTGCGTGCATCATAGTTAGCCGCTGCCCAGCGTTCGCTGTTGATATCCTTTAAATGCTGAAGATTTTCTTCAAATCCGGCTTCAACTGCAGTAACATCATATTCGCCGTAAGCATGCATTGCAACATCAAGCATAATCACAGGTTTTTCATTCCACCATCCTGTTACAACGCTGCGAACGAAATATCTCCTGCCGTTGGGAAGCGTAACAAAATCACTTGTGTTTACGGTTGTTCCGTCTGTAAATGTAACTACAAACTCTTCACCGCCGTTGAATTCAATATCCCCGTTGTCACCGTTGAAGTACTTTTTAACGGTAATGCTTTCCGGATTCTTGAATTCGACGCTCTTGATATAATCTGTTATTTCATAGATTGTTACGGTCACGGGTTCTCTGTAATCAAAGAATATAATCTCTGCCGCGTTTTCACCTTTGGTAAGAGCATTTTCATGCTCAATAACAAAAGTTTCTACCTTGAACTCTTTTCCTGATGACAAAATAACCTCAGCATCAATTCCGGTTGCCAGCATATCACCACTGTCGCTGTCTTCACAGATATCATACTCAAATATACCACTGAATGCACCGTCTTCAAATTTGATATCGGTTACAGATTCACCGACAAACTCAAAACTGATTTCAAACGCCGCATCGGAATAAACAAGACCCAAAACCGTTTCTCCCGCAAAAAAACGGTAAAGTGAATTAAATGTATAAATTTCGTTTTCAATTTCTTCGTTTAAACGCACTTTTCTGGCTTCTCCGTAAGCCACGCCGTTTTCAATTTTTTCCGGAAATAAAATATTAGAATAATATCCGCTGATTCTCTTTACCGAAACAACATAATAGCCTGTCTGCGGAATATCAACATTATAATATTCGATATATTCCTGACCCTCAAGTCCGTCATCAACAACCAGCTTCTCGCCCGTGAAATCGCCTGCATATTCAAATTCGTAAACATTTCCGGCATTATAAATATCCCAGTCAAGAGTCTTATCCTCTTCAGCCGCAAAAGCAGAAACGGAACAGAACGCAATAACCAACGCAAGTGCAGAAGCAAGCATTTTTCTGAATGTTTTTTTCATTGTTTTATCCTCCTTATATTAATAACTCAGGATACAAACGAAGCGATAAGCATTGCAAACTGTTCAAAGATATCACTTATTGCGTAGATGAAATTGTTGTTTACATATGTGACAAAGCTTCCGATTTCTCTGATGGTGTCTGCTACAGAATCCTGTTCAAAAATTTTTGATGCCTCATTTCCGATATTTGAAACATAGTGAAATTCATCGCTTATTTCTTCAAAGAAGAGCTTCAAGTTTTCCGAAGCGGGGGCTTTACAGATTCCAACTTCAAATTCCGCATAATCGCGGCCTGCCAGTCTGATTGTTCCGTACAATTCAGGTTCTTCCAATTCACCGTATTCACTGTAGCGACAAACAAGAGTATAGGTTTCGGGATTGCCCGTCTTCAGGTCGATTTCTTCATCAATTTTTGCCGTCACGGTTACGCCGTCTTTATAGGTGATTTTAAACTGTGAAGTTGTATCTTCATCATAGCGGTTATTATAATACTTGACAACCCTCATGCCGTCGCCGATAAGCTCAATTTTTTCAACATAATCGGCAGAATCGGCCACTGTAAGAGTTTTAGTGAACTGCTTACCGTTAAAATCAATAATAACAGTGTTTTCTCCCTTTTTGAGCGAGCCGTCAACCGTACAGTCAAGATAATTATAATATGTATAATCAAACTCTTTTGTTTTGCCCGAGTCAAAAACAAGTGAAAACGCCTTGATGTTAAGGGCATAGTCTTCCGAATAGTTATGCATTATATCTATATTGTGGATAAGAGGATACTCAGTTCCGCCGGGAAAGCTGATGTCGGTAATTTCGCTGCCGAGATATTCTATTTCGATTTCTGCATTTTCCTCTTCATACTCAACGGCAAAAATTATACCGATATTATTGATGCCCGCTTTAAAACGGAAAAGACCCGAATTCAAATCCGTAACACAGCCGTCTACCTCTTCATACATACCGTTGATTTTTTCAAGTGACCATGCAACCGCAACCTCGTTTTCCTCAATTGCCTCCGGATAAGTAATAACATAATAACCGTCATTCTCAGTATTGAAAGTATAATACAACAGTTCATCGTTATTAACCTTAATGCTTGTTTCCCCGAGTTTCAAATTTCCGGCATATCCGAATTCCCTGCCGTAAGATGTTCTGATTGATTCGTTTTCTGCAGCAATCACCGACACAGGACATAACACCACAACTATAGTTAGTAATAACGCTATAAAACTATTCATCTTTTTTCTCATGTCTGACATCTCCTTAATTTACAGTGTTTTTTTCATCATTGAAGCTGAATATTATTTCCGTTTTTATATTGTCATAAGGCGAAATTTTCAGAAAGGCTGTTTGCGATTCATTCTTCTCTATAGTTTTACCGTTTGCACTAATAAGACGAAACTAAATGCCGCTTGGTCTGTAAAAACTTAATTTTTTTCGGGAAGTACATCACAAAAAAGAACTGTAGTGAGTGCCGCCTTTTGCTCTTCGGTCGGGAGTGTGAGAATTCCCGATTTGAGAAGTTGTTCAATAACGGTCATTCTCATTCTGCCGTTTGTCCACTTTGCTTTGCAGGCTGTTTTATGAAGCGGAAGCATATGTCCTGCAACGCAGTCCTTTGTAAGTTCATAATATTCTTTGTTGTATTTTTCAAGCTTCTTTGCAAGCTTTTCATCGGGGTCAGGAATAAGATTCATCAATTCATCGCCATCGTAGGTGGTAACAATCATTGCAACCTTGTCATTATCACCGTCTTTCACAAGATAACCCTTTTCATAAAGACGCTGATATTTTTCAAGGGACACGTCATCCTTTCTGATTCTGCCCGAGATGTGCTCATACAAGCTGTCAAAATCGCTTTCGAGGCTGTCTCGCCATCCGCCTGCACGGCTGTCATAATATGTATCAAACTGCCATGCACCGGTTGAGTATTTCTCATTCGTCCTCGTCATGTCTCCGCAAGTGTTGTAATGCAGGTTACGGCTCAGGTCGAAATCAGGCTCAACCTCGGCAACCGCAACAAAATCTCCGCCGTCTTTTCTTTTTACGCTGTATTTATTAAATTCTTTCCATATTTCGATATCCATTGATTTTTTGCCGACGGCAAGAATAACCGCAGTCCACAGAAGAAGATTGATGTCGTTATCGGGAATGTAGATTTTGCTCATATCAAGCTTTTTGACCGCATCAATAACAGAAGGGATATATTCTTCGCAGATAATTTTTGCATATTCTTCGTTGAGAAGCTGCTTTTTTCTGTCAATTTCATCCGTTGCTTCGGTTATATAAATGTTTGTTCTGTATTTTCCGCCACCGAGTCTGTCCATAAAGCCGTATTCTTCAAGATTGCGTACTTCATCTTCAATGAATATCGGTGAAACACCGAGCTCTTGTGCAATTTCATTGACGGTTTTGGGGGAATGATATGCCGCATAGGCAATATTCTGGGTAAGGCTGTTGCGAAGAAAATCTGATGTGTCACCCTTGCTGCCTACAAATCCGCTGTGACCCATGTTTATAAATTTAACGGGATTAATTCCGAGTGTGCCGGGAGTTCTTTTCATTTCGATTCCTTCTTTCAAGCTGTTTTTTGCTTCATAAAGATGCCATTTGACCGTTCCGAGAGGGATGGAAAGTTTTTCTGCGATTTCGCCGAGCTTCAGATTATCATAGTAATGCATAACAACGATTTTGCGCTGTGTTTCCGAAAGATATGCAATCTCGCGTCTGAGATTTTTGGCATCCTCCGAATCAATCAGGCTCTTTGTGTAGTCAACGTTATCCGGCAAAAACACCGAATCAATCGCAAGGTGTGCACTTTCCTTGCGCTCGGCAATGTATCTTGCAAAAATATTGCAGGCAATGCGGTAGATATAGCCGTTTATGTTAACTATTTCATCTGCATTAAGCAGAGACGAATAAACTTCAAGCGTTATTCTTGAAGCAAGCTCCTCTGCTTTGTCAATATCCGTCATTTTTGATAGAGCAAAGCCGTAAAGCTTTTTGTAGTATTCGGTGATGATTTTGTCGGCTCTTGATTTTTCCATTTTGCGCATCCTCTCTGAACAATTTCAAATATATAGTGAAACAGTCTGAAAAAAGGTTGGAAATTTCAAAAATCTTTTTCGTTTTCTTTTTTACAATGTGTTATTAATAAAAAACAATATTTTCTTATTATGAGATAATATGGGACTGCTTCCGGCAGGAAACAGCCCCATAAAGACTGTATAAAAAGTCTGACTCTATATGGTTTTTTTCACTGATATGACGAAAGAACAGTGAGTAAGGTCTGCAATTCATCAAAATTCAAGAAATTAATAATTGTTTCAATATCAACAATTAATCATCTATGTTTTGCACAATGATTTTTGTTGAGCCGAATATTTTTTTGAAAAATGCAATTATTTTATCAAAGAATCCTGCTTTTGCCGTCATTGTTTGATTATCAGAAGAAACAACATTTCCTTTTGCGTCACAGATTGTTGCAGTAAATGTGGTGTCGCCGCTTGATGAAGGAGTGATAACACAAGCTGCACCGTTTGAAGAAACAGTATATGAGAAGTTTCTGTTTGATGCACTCCATTTAACATAACCGCCTTCAGGGATGTTTGAAACATCTGCGTAAAGGATTATTCTGTCGCCGTAGTTAATGTTTGTTACAGAAGGAGTGCATATGCTGATATTGGCAGTTCTGTTAGTAATTTCAAATGCGGAGTTATCGTTCGCACCGCCTTCTTCCGAAGAAGCAAGTGTCAGAACGCCCACATTATTATCATCTTTACCAAAACTGTATTCTTCTCCCATGTATGTAAAGCTTGCGTTATCAACAAGTGATGTTATTGTTACCTGCTCAACACCTGCAGGAATTTCAAAAACAACCTTTTCGCAGAGTTCAACATCGCTGTTCTCAATGTTACCATCTATTGAATATTCACTTGCTCCGCTTACAACAATTGTATCACGGTCTGCATAAATGCAACGAGTTGTATCAAAATCGTTGGCAAGATTAAAGTATTCAGGAATACTGCGCAATGCAATGCAGTCAATAGGAGCCTTAAATGTGGAACTGGGTGCCTGTAAAACATCTCCGTTTTCATCCATATAGAAATATGTTTCTTTAGTCGGAAAATTGTTATCATATGCATAAATTCTTGCCTGACCGTCAACTTCCTCATAGCGCAGGAAATTGACTGCATGACCGCCTCTGCCATCTTTTCTGTAGCCTATTTGCAGGGTTCCTTTGTCGTCATATTCGTGATTTTTGACATAGTTTACAACTGCTTCCCAGTCGGAAGAAATGTTATATTTCTTTGTCTTGTAATATCTTCCGCCTGCAACGGTAGAATATAGTGAATAGCTTCCTTGAATTGCCTGATATTTACATATGGGAGCCTGAACCGTTTCTGTTCTGCTGAGAGTGTATAAATCGGAAACCTCGCTTCCATTGATTTCTTCGATAGCAAGTTCACCTATGTGGTAGCCGGCGCTTGTTGAAGACATACCAAAGCAATGTCCGGAGGAATCGCTGTCTACAAAATTACGGAAAGAGTAAGTTTCCTCGCCGAGGTTATATATATCTTCGGGCTCTGCCACTTCAAAAATTGCCGTAATCGTCACATCGTTTGTCGGCATTGTTGAAGGAATTACACTATCCCAACCGATAAAATTGTATCCGTCTTTTACGGGAGTTTCAGGTTCAGCGATAATTGAACCGTAAAGATATTCGGTTGCATAGGAAATGCCGTCAATGATTTTCGTGAAGGTGAAAGACTGTCTGTCGATATAAATTTTCAGAACAATTTCATTTTCGGGATAAGCATAACCCTCCAGAACACTAAGATCTGAATTAAGCTCAAAACCTTCGGAAATTACAGGACTTACCGAAACTTCGCCTGATTGTTCGGCAGTATGATACGTTGTGCTTAAATTATATCCTCCCGATGTGTTCATTACATATGTTTCAACCGTGTAGGTTACCGAACCCAAAGCTTCCCATACTGCTGTAAATTCCATATTGTTTGCCGGCATTGTTTGGGGTAAGGAAGGACTCCAACCGGCAAATACATAACCTTCCTTTACAGGGTTTTCAGGGGGAGTAATCTCCTGACCAAATTCATATACTGTTTCTTCATCGGAAACACCATCGACAATCCAGTGAACAGTATACTGATTTACGGTCCATTGTGCAAAAAGTTCAAGATTCTGAGCAGGCATAATAGTATAGTCTTCGTAAAACATTCCCGTATATTCGTTATACCAGCCTGCGAATGTATAACCTTCTCTTTCCAAAACAGGAAGAATGGCTTCTTCTCTATAGCAATATTCGCCGATTACCTCACGGTTGCCGAAACCGTCATTTATAATCACTTGGTATATATTGGCTTCCCACATTGCGGTAACAACAACATCTCTGTCGGTTATTATGTAAGGCATTTCCACATGATTTCCTTCCGCATCAATCCACCCTGCAAAAGTATATCCTTCACGCATAGGTTCTTCAATATCCACATAATCACCGTTGTAGCCTGTAAACGCAGACTCTGTATTACCGTCAATGTCATAACCGCCGCTATAATTAAAGATAACAGTGTGTTCGCTGTAATCCCACTCTGCAATAAGAGTAACATCACGGGCAGGCATAGTTGCAGGAAGAACAAAGACTTCACCCGTGTCGGCATCTCTCCAACCAAGGAAATTGCGATTCTCGGGATTCGGACAGGAAATGTATTCAATAATGCCCAAATCCTCACCGTAATCCATTGAGAGCGTGAGGAAATTGTTGCCGAAGCCGTCATCAAAACTGATTGTATATTCAGCGACTTCCCATATAGCAAACAAATGAAGGTCATAAGCAGGCATAGTATCGGGAATCTGAACAAGATAAGGTGAATCGGGTTCTGTTGACCAACCTGCGAAATAATAACCTTCTTTGCACGGTGTTTCCGGTACAACTATTTCATCACCGTAGCGAAGTGTTTGTGTCATTTCCGGCATTCCATAGCTAAACACTGCACCGTTTGCATCAAAAACAAGGGTACATTCAATCGGTTCCCATGCAGCCATAAAACTTATATTGTCTGTAACAACAAACGGACATTCAATGAAATTGAGGTTTTCGTCTGTCCAACCCATGAATATATAACCTTCCTTGATGGGTTCTTCGGGATAATAAATTTCAGATCCGTATTCATAGTGTTTGGAGCGCCATATTTCGCCTTCGTTCAACCATTTAACATCGCAGAAAATTCTTTCCCAACGAGCCGTGTATGTAATATCGTAAGAAGGCATAGTTTCGGGAACGGTGGCTGAACCGGTTGCTTCATTAACCCAACCGACAAACACATATCCTTCCATTGTCGGGATATCTGCAATATCAAAAATTCCTGCAGTTGATTCTCCGTAATATAAATCAACTTCATAGAAGATTGTTCCGAATCCGTCTGTAAAAGTGATTCTGTAAACTTCAGGAGTCCACAAGGCTGTAAATTCCATATCGTTTGCCGGCATATAATCGGGAATAGAGGGCTCCCAACCTGCAAACACATAACCCTCTCTTATGGGATCTTCGGGAGAAATTATTTCTTCACCGTAACAATATGTATATTCATTTCTGTAATAACCGTCTGAAAATCTGCCTTCACCTGCATCGAAAGTTACAGTATATTCGGCAGCAATCCACGCTGCATTTATTGTAACATCTTCTGCAGGCATTTCAAACGGGAAATTCATTTTTTCTCCGTTTTCATCAACCCATGAATCAAAATAGAAACCAACCTTTTCAGGATATTCAGGTTCAGTAACTATTGAACCGTAATAATATTCAGTTGATTCAATATTACCGTCTATATCAACATCTAATGTATATGATATTCTTTCAAGATACACCTTGAGAACCGTGCTGCCGTCAGCCATAATAATACCTTCAAGGACACTATTACCCATATCCAAATAAAAGCCATCTCTTAAGAAATGCTCTTCAGGTACAGTGACTACGCAGTCCGTATCTCCGACAAACAAATATGCTTCAGAGGCTTCATCGGGATAACAACCGTCGGTTTCCATTATATAAACTTCAACTGTATAAGGCGTGTCTGTGCCGGCAATATACACCGCCGTGAATGTTACATCTTCACCCGGCATAATGTAGTCATCTCCAGCTGAATAAATCCTGCCCTCTCCATCTGCCCAGCCTTCAAATGTATAGCCGGTTTTATAGAGACCTTCCGGTAATTCAACAACAGAATCGAAAAGGTATCGGTCTTCGTATACAGTTACGCCGTCAGATATAAATGTTGCTGCATACTCATTTGCCGTCCACACAGGAACAAATCTTATCTCGTGAGCAGGCATTATCATGCCTTCCTCAAAATATTCTCCTGTGGTTTCATTAAACCAACGTGAAAATGTGTAGCCGTATCTTGTGGGGATTTGTGCTTCATAAACTATTTGTGAAATTTCAATGCCGTATTCCGCATGGTGAACATCGATTTCATTTCCGTAGCCATCGTCAAATATAATTTCATATTCATTTGCAGCCCATTCAGCTTTAAGAATAACATCATATTCGGGCATAACAAAAGGAAGTATTATTTCTTCGCCTGTTTCTCCGTCTGCCCAGCCAACGAAAGTATATCCTTCTTTTACGGGATATGCGGGACAATAAACTTCTGCTCCATATTCATATATTTCAGTTCTTATATCTTCTCCGTCAGGGAAGCATCCGCCCTCAAGGTCATAATACACATTGTATTCACAAGCTGAAAAAACGGCTGTAAATGTAACACAATATGAAGGCATTTCATATGGAAATTGAACATAATTTCCTTCTCCGTCAACCCAGCCATCAAAAATATAGCCCGGTCTTATCGGTATTTCCGGCTCAACGATTTCAGAACCGTAATAATATTCATTAGAAACAATTTCGTATGTATTGTTAAGAACAATGCTGTACTTGTTTCTGTCATAGTAAACTTCAAGAAGAAGCGAACCATCACCCTGAACAACGCCTGCAAGTCTGCTGTGTTCTTCGTTTACTGTGAAGCCTTCAATTTCAGGCGGAAGATATTCAACATTATTCTCCGTGGTTTCTGCATAAAGAACTGTTTCGGTCAGTTCATATATGCCCTCGGTATTCATCATATAAGTATTAACGGTATATGCCGTATCTTCGCAGGGAACAAATACGGCATAGAACGAGATACCGTCTATGGGCATTGTCATGCTTTCTATATCAACGAGAATGTCAGATCCTTCTTCCTGAGTCCAGCCTATAAAAGTATATCCGACTCTTTCGGGTTCTTCGGGAGGTAAGAGCATATCGCCATACATATGCTCGATATATATTTCATTTGTTCCGTCAGCAAAATAACCGCTGTTTGCATTATAAACGGCAGCATATAAGTAATATTCCCAGACGGCTTCTAAATAAAGATCTTTTTGGGGCATACAAATCGAAAGATCGTAGTATATTTCTTCGGTTTCGCTATTCTTCCATCCTGCAAACTTGCAGCCGACTTTTGTCGGTTCATCAACAAAATAATTTATAGGTTCACCATATGGTATCGCACATGCCAAGCGTGTATTTCCGTCATAAAATTCGCCGCCGTTAGCATCGAGAATCAAATTGAATTCTTCCCCAACCCAACCGGCATAAATTTCCGTTCCGTTGCGGGACACGGTATCGATTATATATTCTCCGCTTTCATCAAACCAACCATCAAATATATATCCGTCTCTCGTGGGAATCTCAACATCAGATGCCGATATTCTACCGTTGTACGGAATTTCTGAAAATTGTATTTCTGAACCATCATTGAACCTGCCGCCGTTTGCATGAAAAGTCACTGGAACCGAGTCTTTGACAATAATATTGCAAAAATCAAAGCACGCAGAAACTTCAACAAGATATAATGGTAAGCTTGTTTCCAGAGGTTGTTCTGTATCGGTTACAACGGGAACATCAATAAATCCTCTTGGCGTTTCGGGAGAAAGAAGTGAACCTTGATGAACCTCAAGTGAACCGATTGCATCAATATTTTCGGTTGCAACCATATCAAATTCAAAAAGCCATTCGTCGGCATCATACTGAATATACCCGGGAACACTTTCCAGCATCAGTTGAACCGCATACGCATCGTGAGAGTCGACATATTCTGCATCAATATGGCCTTCACTAACTAAATACTGAAGTCGAGCGTTTTGGGAATCAAATTTGAACGCAATCGCTTCTTTTATAACAGAATCTATCGCCGGATTTACATGTAAATTAAACTCTGTGTTGTAAGGATTACTGTCGGCAAAAACATTAGGGTCAAAGAAAAACATAAACGTAGAATTCGTTGAAACATAATTAGTACCGACATAAACACGGAACTTAACATTTTCACCCGGTAAGACAGTTTCTGTTTCTACAAGCTCACCGTATTCATCAGTGTAGAAACATTTGGTCATAATTGTAAGCTCATAGAATTCATCGGTCTGTGCAGATGCATTTTCGGCAGAAGCCGACGAAAAAACTCCGCCGACACCGAACGATGTTGCCAACAATGCCGCACAAAGCAGCAAACTGACAGCTTTTTTGAATACCTTTTTCATAAATGCCTCCTTTTATTTATACGCCTGATATACGGCGAAATAAGCATTACTGTATTATCGAAAAATTTCTTTTGTTTTGAATAAAATAAATTGATTATTCCCCTTAGATAAAGCTTAAATTTATTAAAAAATACCAATTATAATTAAGCATAACGCCAAAATAAAAAAATAACAATAACGTGTTTTTTGAAATAATTCAACCGCAGAGAGAAAAATCAATCGGCAATATTTTTAACATAAAACAAACTCTTTTATGAATATCATTCACAGTATTACACAATATAAGACGATAGTATTATAAATTTGGTCTGTAAAAACCAAGAGCTTATATATATAGTGTTATTTACTGAAGAAAGGTTGGGCTTTTTAGAATTTTTTATTTTCAAAAAAATTTTGTTGCAATGCACATTCAGAGCAGACCAAACCTTGATAAAAATCGTCTTTAATATGGGTTTTTAGTCCATTGGTCTCCCCGCTATACTTGAAGCACAAAGCCAAGAATAATCATAAAACGGTGTTCCGTCTAAAATTTTCAAGCTGGTTTACGGAGTATTTCAATAGTGTTATAAAATGCATTGGAAAACACGGTGCTTTTTACGGCTCTTGAACCGAGAAAAAACAACAAAAATCAGCCGATATTCGGCAGAAAGGAGAACTTATGAAAACAAGATTAACCAAGCGACAGAAAGATACTGTTATCTGTTTCAACGAAGAAAGTGACATCATTGATGTCCGCACCCACAATACGGATTTACGAAACAGATTTTCAGAATTCAGCGAGCAATATTCTGACTGTTGCAAGCTGACAGACGATGACGAACACGGCGGAATGCTTTTTGAAATTCAGAAAGGCAGATTGAGTTTCGGACTCACCGCACCGTATTCGGAAGAACGCAGAAACAGATTAAGCAAATCTGCGAAAAAACACGGAATAAATCACGACGAAAAAATTAATGAAAGGATTTGATTGAATGTACTGTTGTTTTCTGTATTTGTATATGATATAATTATTTTAACAAAAAAATGTAACAAGATGGGGTGTAAAATGAAAAGGTTTAAAATTCCGATTGTTATTGGTTCAATAATTATCATTCTATTTTTTGTTAATCTGCGATTTGACTTAATCGATCGTGTCTCCGTGCAATTCAGCAGTGAAAAATATGCTGAATATATTTCTGAGATTGATTATGAAAAAGAGTTGTTAAAAGAACCTGTATATATCAGAGATATGGCATCGGAGGATAAAGAACTTACACAAACAGATTTAGATAAAATTATTTGTGCTTATGATTTTCATGAACAGCTTAGAGAAAAATATAATTTATCTTCCATAGCAACAGCTGACAGTGATTTTGATAAAACCGTTCAGATTCTTGAATGGCTCACGAAGCATACATATTACAGCGGTATGCAAATGAAGCTTTTGAAGGACGATACTCTTAACATTTTGGATTACTCCTTTGATAAGCCTTTTACCCGTGCTATCAACTGCCGATACAGAGCAATAGCCTTTGCAGATTGTCTTGTTTCTGTGGGCATAAAAGCTTTCCCTGTGGCTATGGTATCTTCGGAGTTCACAGGTTCTCATTTCACTTGCTTGGTTTACATATCAGAAGAAGATAAATGGTGCTCTTTTGACCCGTCATTTGGTTGCTGGTTCACTAATGAAGCGGGCGGACTTTTAGATATATTTGAAATAAGAGAGCTGTTTTTAGAAAATAAAGAGCCGATTGTTAAAGGATATAGTTTTAATGGTAAACAAGAAAACTTTGATGTTTATATTAATTTCTTTATGAAATTTTGCATTTCAAATCTTAGCACATGGGCTGACAATTCCAGCGAAGGAAGATCAGAAAATACCTTTTCAGGAAGAAAACAGTTTGCTTCTGTTATACCCGAAATAAAGCATTACACGACGAAAAACAATTCAATAAATTAATCAGTTAGGAAACTTTGGAAAAGTTCAATTTATTTAATTAGTTGTTGAAACAAAAATCAAATATATTTCATTAAACCGTTTCACTTTTGGTGAAGCGGTTTTCTTATACCCCAAAACAGAAAGAAGGTGATAATTAATGTCAAGTCAAAATCTTAATAACAAATCCATAGGCTGAAAACCGTTGTTCCGAACTTGACCGATTGTTCAAGCGTGTTTATGAAGACCTTGTAAACGGTAATCTTTCAGAAACAAGATTTAAAATGCTTTCTGACGATTACGAAACAGAGCAAGCCGAACTGAAAGAAAAAATCGAGTTGTTAAACAAAGGAATTCAGGAAATTCAAGAAAAGACGGATAACATTGAAAAGTTTATCCGCACAGCAAAAAAATATGTCGGCATTGAAGAACTGATACCTACTATACTGAACGATATGGTAAAAGATGTTTATGTTCAAAAATCTGATAAATCATCAGGTAAAAGAGTTCAGAAAGTTATAATCAGTTACAACTATGCAGGCATATTACCAAACGAATTATTAAATAAGTTTTACAGCAGATGCACACAAAAAGAAACGGCATAACCGAAGTTACACCGTTTCAAAATTGCTTATGCTGTCATATCGGAAGGCGGCTAAAACAGCCCCGAAATTTTTCAAAGATATTTTATTGTATCAAGCTCAGCAATACACTTTGCCTCCCCTTCAGGGGAGGTGGATTTTGCGAAGCAAAAGACGGAGGGGTTACTCGGTAAAAACCTTTTGTAAATCAACGGTTTTTCGCAAAATCTAAAACTCCCTCAGTCACTCCGTGACAGCTCCCTCAAGAGGGAGCCAAAACAGAAAACTCCATTGTCGCTTGTCAAATTCAACAAATCAAAAACGGGCTGTTTTTACAGCCCGTTTTGTTATTCAAATTAAAGACACTCTGTGATATTGCCTTCACCCGTTGCGATGTTGAAGGTGAGATTCTTTTCAACGCCTTCCTCTGTGAAGCAAAGACGGATTGTGTCGGTGCCGATATATTCGGCATCGGTAACCTTATAATCTCTGTCTGCAAAG
Source organism: uncultured Clostridia bacterium (assembly GCA_937880805.1). Lineage (GTDB taxonomy): Bacteria > Bacillota > Clostridia > Oscillospirales > Acutalibacteraceae > CAG-177. The sequence goes on along the minus strand of CALGRR010000124.1, from coordinate 34,016 downwards.
AAATCCTTCATATAACCGAGGGCGGTTTCATCATAATCGCCCGCATTATCGGAAACAAAGAGAACGTTGCCGCAAACAGCATTAACCTTGCCGAGAAGAAGCTTCTGATTCTGAGTGAATTCAAGGTTATAATCTCTGAGGAAAAGAACATCGGGGTCATTGCAGAATGCTCTGCCGTCAAGATGATTTCTGAAAATAGTGTTGTTCATAGCACCCTGGGCAGAGGGAACTTCGTTGTTGAGATTAAGTCTGTTTACCCAGTCACCTTTGAAAACCTTGTTAACATCACAGCTTATGCGGCAGGCATCAAAGATACCCATACAGGCACCGAGAGGAACACCGCAGCCGAGAATGAGCTTATCTCCGCAAGCCTCACGAAGAAGGTCAACACCGTCACACATAATTCTGCCTCTGGTTTTGCCTGCTCTGGGCTTTGCACACTGCGAGAAGAGGAAGTCAAGCTTAACCATATCGTAGCCCCACTCATTGAGAATGGTGTGGAAGAAGCCCTTGATATATTCTCTTGCTTCGGGATTATAAATATCAAGAGTATAAGCACCGCCCCAGCCAACGTGGCCGATAAGCTTTCTGCCGTTTGATTCGTCAACAATCATCCAATCGGGATGCTCACGAACAACCTTTGAAGTAAGCTGTGCACAGAAGGGAGCAAGCCAGATGCCTGCAAGATAACCCTTTTCGTGGATTTTATCAGCCATATCTTTCATTCCGTTGGGGAACTTTTTCTTATCGGTGATGAGCCAGTCGCCCGTTGCTGCCTGATAGCCGTCGTCTATCTGGAAAATATCAACGCTTTCTTTTGCTCTGTCAAGACCGTTGAGGTCGCGGATGCAGATGTCTTCGCTGATTTTTGAGAAATAATTATACCACGATGTGTAGCCTGCAAGGTGGCTGATTTTGGGCTTTTTAACGCCAACGAAATCAAAGAAATATTCATCAAATGCCGCATCAAACTCTTTTTCGATAACAGCAATATCAAAAACCTCATATTCATCGCCTGCACGGAGAAGAAGACCTTCAATATCCTTCTTGATGATAAACTTGCTGTTAGGCATATCAACAAGGAAAAGAGTGAAGCCCTGACGCTCTGTTTTTGAGCCGTAAAGAGTTATGTTTCTGCTGCCTTTTTTTCTGAAATATGTGTATGTATATGAGTGGAAATTGCCGGTTTTGCCGTAGTAATCGCCGAAGGAATAGTCACTCATAATTCCGCAGGCATAGGCTGCAAAACCGCCGAGCTTCTTGCCGAGGGGAAGAATATCCTTTGTGGTATCATATCTGCAATATTCGCGTGATGTTGACCAGGACTGATAGCCGTTTGCAAAGAATAAATCGTCTTTTTCAAAATTGCGGGTTGTTTCGATTTCAAGGTCTTTCATAACCATATCGGCTTTAGCCTTGAGAATTCCCTTGATAACGCCCTTTTTCTCGCTGAGCTCAAAGGTAAAATCGGAGTTATCGAATTCGGTGTGGCTGATTACCGCATTGCCCTTTTTTACTTTCGCACTGAACTTATACATCGTATTTCTCCTTCATAAGAAAAGTTTAACATTTTAATTATAAACAGTATTTATATTATAGTCAAGAGGCTTTAATTCTTTAAAATAATTAACGGGTGATTTCATAAAAAACAACCGCATTCGGGTCAAGAGTTATTTCAAGGCTGATTTCACCGTTTTCAACCTTTGCCGTGCTTTCAACGGGCACAAGCTTTGAGCATTCGGTGTATTTATCATAAAGTTTTGTTTTATAAATCTCTCTTGCGGCAGGGCCCTGAAGAGTTGTTATGTTATCTATTATCGGGTCATCGGGCGACCAGCCGAAGCATTCATCGCCGATGCCGTAGGTTTTTCTGTCTTCAACCCATTCATCAAAATAGTTGCAGTCATCATCAATAACATAAGCCGTAACCTTAACTGTTTCGCCTTCAGACTGCGGCACCTTAACCTTAAACGAAAGGTCTGCCGTTTTATCGTATTCAACATCGTTTTTGAAGTTATATGCCATTATGCGAAGTGTTTCGCCGTCAGATGCGGAAACGGCATTAACCTCGGTTTTATACATATAACCGTTGCCTGTTTTTTCGGTTTTTGCCATTTTCATTCCGCCGAATTTTGCGGCATTTTTCGCAACGTGATAGCTTACCGTTGGATTTCCCGCAAGAAGACCGTCTGAAAGATAATACCAGGAAGAAAAATAATTGATGTCATTTTCAAACATCTGGGCATAAAGCCTTGCATCATATGCCGCCTGATATGTATAGCCGCAGGTGCGTGACAGAAGCTGGTCGCTGTATGCACCGCTTGTGTTTCCGCAAAGGATTCTGCCCTCGTCAATGCCGAAAATCAGATTTTCAAGCCCTTCTTTTTTTGCTGTATCCCTTAAATATGCGATTGTTTCGGGAAGTGTTTTTCCGCTTGTGTATTCACCGGGTGAATAATCATAGAAGGATGCCGAAAGGTAGCAGAGTCTGCTGCCCTTTTCGCCCGTTTTGTAGTTTGTTCCGCTTGCACAGTGCCTGATAAAAATTGCTTCGTCCCAGAGTCCCTCCGTAACCGTCATTGAGTGTGCACCAACAAAAACATCCTTGCCTATAACATCAATAAGTGCCGCTACGGTGTAATCATAAAGCTTGCAGTATTCAACCGCCGAATCCTCGGGGGGTTCGCTGTTTGCCATAAACCACGAAGCATTTTCATATTCGGTCATAACGCCGAAACGCCACGAAAGAACTTCTTCTCTGCCGAATTCATCAACAAGTGCCTGTGCTATGGCGGCAATGTAGCTGTAATAAACATTGTAGTCATCGGGAGGATAGATGTTTGTATCAAATTCCGCCTCGGTATTTGCTTTGCGGAATATTTGAGAGGAACGCTGCCGAGCTTCAAGAACGGCTTTGCACCGAGATTCAGAACTCCCCTGCAATTATTGATAAGAGTTGAAAAATCATAATCGTCAAGCACTGTTCTGTCAAGCGGGTCAACAAACAAATCTCTTTGTGCGTTGCCGCCCGTGCACTGCATAAACTGAACATAGTTAACGAATTCAAAGATGTTGTTTTCTTCGTTGATTTTTGCATTCACAAACGGATTGCCTTCGATTGACCATATATTAACATTGCTTGCGGGATTTGCAAGCACATTGCCCGTCTGCGTTGCGTCAACGCTGAATTCATAGTTGTTTATTGCATCTGAAAATCCGAAAAGATTTCCGAAAAATGAAATTATCGCCGTAAGAATCAAAGAAATAAAAGCTTTCATACTTTCTCCTTTTTACATAAAACTAAAATTCAAAATGATTTTTACCTGCTTTGAGTGTATGGGTCTTTCCGTAAAATACAAATTCTGCTGCCTGATTTTCGGGTATGCAAATATCAAATTCAATGCCGTTTCCGGTTTTTGCATATGACACCGAAACAACGCCTGAGTTCAATTTTCTGCTTCCATCAAGAGTGTTTATGTTATCAACAATAACGGGTGATACAACAATTTCGGAATAACCCGCACAGCCTTCTTTTGCACGGATTCCGAGCAGATAATCATAAAGATAAGCCGTAACCGCACCGAACATAGGATGATTATGAGAACGGTCACGCAGGGATTCGGGCCAGTATTCCCAGAAGGTTGTTGCACCCAGACGCTTCATCTCGGCAAACGAATGAACAGTTTCGGATAAAAGCAAATCTGCAGCAAGCTGACCGTCGCCGTGCTCAAACAAAATCCTTGTGAGAATATCCGTTCCGAAAATGCCCGTGTCGTAGCCTTTAAGCCTGCGGTAATCTTCAACCGTATTTTCATAAGTTCTCTCGTCGCCCAGACCAATATCAACCGCAAACGCATTTGCACCCTGCTTGCCGCCGAGGAAGTTGCCGTCCCACTTATTGAAATAAGCTGCCATTATTGCATCTTTTCTTTGTTTGATTCTGTTTTCAAAATCGGGAATATCGTTTTCTCTGCCGATGATTTTTGCAATTTCAATGCAGCGGTTGAGAGATTTTATGTAGAAATAGTTATTGACAAAGGGTGCGGGAAGAACAACGGATTCGGGGGTGCACCAATCGCCGAGGCACCACTCGCCTTCTTTATCGCTCACAACAAGATCTGAGATTGAATGGCTTTCAAGATAATCAAAATATCGGAGCATATTCGGATAGCATTCTTCAAGCACCGATGCGTCGCCGTAATGCATATAAAACTGATAAGGCACCTCAACAATCGCACAGCCCCAGCCTCCGGGACCGCCGCCCGAATGAAGATAGGGTGCGGTATACTGTATGTGACCCGAAAGCTTATCCTGGCAGTCGCGTATATCCTGTATCCACTTGCGGTAAAACTCTTTTGCATCAAGGATATTCATTGCAGCGTGGCAGGCAAGCTGACCGTCGCCCGTGTAGCCTCTGCGTTCAAGATGGGGGCAGTCCGAAGGAATTCCGCCGTGCATATTGGTAAGCTGTGTGTTCACATATGTATCGTGAATCCAGTTGAGCAATTCATTATCCGATTTGAATGACGAGGTTATTTCAACATCTGTATGTATTATTTCAACACACTCAACCTCGGCATTGCCGCAAACCTCAAAATATCTGAAGGCATACCATAAAAACTGCGGATGCACCGTTCTTTCAACACCGTCGCAGATATAGATTTCTTTTTGTCCGTGAATAAAATCGGGGTTTATTTCACCGTCGGAGGTAAGCTCCTCGGAATGAATAACGGTTACCTTTTCGCCCGGTTTACCCTTGAGAGTTATTACAACATATCCGCTGATATTTTTTCCGCAGTCAAAAACCGTGCCGCTTTTGCTTTTTTTGATTTCTTTCGGCATAACCGTTTCGCATACTCTGTCGGGCGGGCAGCTGCTGAAAAGATAATCCGTATCAAGCGGCTTTGCATACACGGCATTTTCCCAGCCGCCGTCATCAAAATCTGTTGCAAGTGCATCGTGGTTTCCGCAAAGGAAATCCTGCGTTTCTGTATATGAGAAATGATAATTTTTTATGTTGCTTTCTGCGATTTTATCGTTTTCGGATGAAACAAAATCAAAGCTGCCGTTTTCATCCTCACCGAAAACACGCCATATCGCCTTGGCATCGCCGTAGCCCGCTTTCGGGTCGCAATCATACCAGCCTCCGCCGAAATGAATTGCAATAATGTTTTCGCCGTTTTTCAGCATATCGGTTATATCGTATTCGGGCACATAAATTCTGTGTCCGCTGATTATTTCATCAACGGGATAGTTTTTTCTTTCTTCATAATCCGTGCTTAAAGGCAGAAAGAAATCATTGCTGACCCTTTTTCCGTTTATATAACAATGATAATAACCCAGACCGATTACCCGCAGAGTTGCTTTCTTTGCATTTTCAAGCGTAAACCTGCCTCTGAGAATAAAAAATCCGTCTTTCGGTGCACCGACCCAGCGTGCTGAAGAAAAAACTTCCTGCTGTTTCATAACAATACCATTCCTTTTTATCAATGATAGATATATATTAACATAATATCTTTTCTTTAGCAAGAAAAACAGCAATAACCGTATGACAAATACAAAATTATATGTTATAATTAAAATATAATAAAAATCGGAGTAGGATTTATTAAAAAAATAATGTTCGTATGCCACGGCAATATATGCCCAAAACCCTGAAACCGTTGATATACAACGATTTGAAATTTAAAAATCACGAATTTACACCAAATTTACACCAATTGAAACAAAAACAGCCTTGATATGATGACTAAAGAGCTCATCCGATGATTGGTTGAGCTCTTTTTTCACTTTATATATCACGAAACCATTATTCCTTTTGCTTTAGGCAGTTTCTCTTTCTTTTCACCGTTAAGATAGTGTTCTTGTGTTGCTTTAATTTTTGCTTTTCTTTCTTCAGTTTCCTTCTTCTTTTTCATTTCAAGTATTACTTCTGCCAACAAAACATCATCAGGTGTTTTATGCTTCATTCGGCACAGCTCCTGCCAATAATCTTTTTTCGCCATTTTAATCTCCCCATATAAATACTGTGCTCCGCAGAAAAAATCTGCGGAGCGTAAGTCATGACCGGAAAATGAAAGGATTCCGTTTGGATTGTTATGTTTATTTGTTCACGAAGGTATCAAGAGTAAATTCTGAACCGAGACGAAAACCGCTTGTGAATGCGTCAACAAGACTTGAGGACGTAAACTCAATATATCTGTCTGTGTAATTCAGAAACAATTCTTTTTCCTTTCCTGACAGCAGCCCTGCAATTTGTTTTTCGAGTTCGGTCAAATCATTAAGCTTTTTCTTCAGCTCTGTTCCGAATTCAGAATTATATGATTGAGCATCTATGTTGCCGTAGTAAAATTCTTCAATAAATGACATCTTGTTCTCCGTGTCTGTTCAAAAAGATTTCTTCGCCTTCGGTATCATCATCGTTCTCATAGTGAATATAACTCTTGACCCTGTAAAGAGAATTGACAATAGATTTCCTCATAAATGCGGGTGTGTTTATTTCCGCATAGTCTTTGTTGGGGAAGGTTATAATCACATGACGGTCGCAGGCATCCTCCAGATAATATCCGAAAACAATGCAGCCGAAAATTTTGACGGCAATCAACTCGTCTATATCGGCAACATCGCATTCTTCAAGAAGCAGCATATCATTCTTTTCGATGCCGAGAGGTTCAAGGCTTGTGTCACAAACGATGAACGGGGTTTCGTCAAGATTGTCAAAAACCTCTGCTATTCTTTTTTTGCGAAGCGGAAGGAAATCATCAACATCAGCTTCACGGCACATACATTCGGGCGATTCACCAAAGTGCGATGAAATCCTGCGGGCAATTTCGTACGGTGATTTCTTGCCATCATCAGACAAAAAATTTCTGATGATTTCAGGCGGCAGACCTGTTGAAGAAGCAAAGGCTTCTGCTCTGTCAAGATAGTTTTCTCTTATCAGTTTAAGCATTGAGTCACTCCAAATAATTATTACAGAAGTTATTTCTTCTGCAGAATAAATTATACATGACTCAACAACTTACGTCACGTTCTAAAGCGCATGAAGTTTAACGCGAATCGGGAAATATGGCCGGTGATTGCGCACAAATTATATTGCACGAAAAAGAGCCGACGGGGTCCGTCGGCTCTAATCTTTTTACGAATAACATCAATCTGCGTTTAAAAAAGTCCTTGAATCTTCGCCATAATAAGTGCTGCTGTTATATCTGCACCAGTGGCGATGATAAAATCCTTAAGACCTAACAATGCTGATTTTATAATGCCCGGTTTTTTGTTTTGATCGAGTTTTGATGAAATGTCTTCTAAAATTTCTAACGCAGTATCTTTATCTTCTTCTGAAATGCTTTCATTATTTAAAGAGTCTCGAATTTCCTTAACTGCATCCTTCACTAACGAGGCATCATATGTAAAGGAATTATTATTGCCAGAAACTATTTGAGAAGAACTTACGCTTCCGTTAACAACAGTACCATAATAGTTATTAATTTGTTTGGGCATTTCTTTGGCTGATGCAGTTTCTTTTTCATTAAAAGTCATATTTTCACCTAAAATCCCGTTGGTTTCAAGTTCAAGAGTCCATTCCATAAGAACATTTGTTACTTTGTCAAGAATCGCTCTCAAACAATGCTTGCTAACATGTAAAGAATAATTTGTTTCAAAAGGAGCATTGCACATTGAATCAAGGCTATTTGCGATATCAGCTGTAAATGTTAGAATTATGTTTCCTTCAGATTTGTTGTATAATTCCTGAATTTCACCAATAGATTCTCCTATTTTTCTGTTACATAAAACCTTTTCGATTTCTGCATCTTTGAGAATAACAGGTATCCAACCGTGATAGGGGTTCCACGCTTTTACTTGTCCATGAATCTGTCGATAATCCGGAACATCATCTTGATTATTAGTCTTATAGCCGTTCAACTCAGATTGTATCCACATATCAAACTCTGCCAACTTTAATTTTGATGCAATCAAGTGTGCTTTTCTCAAAACTTGCAATATATCACAATTTTTATCAAGAAGTTCTTGCTGAAGCTCTAAAACTATGCTACTCATATCACACCTCCCAAATGGTTTCGTCGCCGCAGATGTTACGGATTTTAATGCGAAGGGGTGTTTTGTCACAGCAAACAGAGCCGTTCCAGAAGTCTTTGGTTTTTGTTCCGTTGACGATAACAAAACTGTTTTTGTCGATTTTGATTTCGCTGTCAGAATGCCATTCGCCTTCGGCTGCGGTGCAGTCAATGCTGATAAACTCAATCAGTTCAAGACCTTCTTCGCTGATTTCAATAGGTTTATATGGCTTCTTTTCAGAAGAATTGAGGAATGCTTTTTCGTTGAACTCGTCAATCTTTGAAATTACACGGTCGCTGATGAATTTATTAATTAAAACAGCATATCCGCCGAAAAGATCTTCTTTAACCTCATCAATATGGAATTCGACATAATCACCGATAACAACATCATCAAGAACGGTTTTTAAATCACGAAGTTCGATTTCAACAGTTGTACTGTCATCATCTTTAATAAACTGCATAATCTCAGCTTCATCAGTAATGTCTATGTAATAAACAATAACCTTTTTGATGTTGCTGTCTAATTCGGGAATTGCCTGATGAATAATACGATTAATAATTACTTTATCAAGCAGTTTAGATGCACTGTCCATAAGGTTAGGAACATAAACAGGTACAGTACCGAGTTTGCTGTCCGAAATTGCACCTTCCCAGAATGAATCAAGAGAATCCTCGTTTTTAAGACCGGGAATCAATGACTTAATTTTATCCATTGTCTGAACAGGGTTGCGATAAAGCTGAACACCGTCTTTGATTTCAAGCACATCAAATTCTGCACCGTCGGATTTTAAACGGTCACGGGTAGTTTGTATTGAATTCAAACCTATGTCACAATGAATAAATCTACGATTAAGTTTATTGGTAACTGCGGCAGTTACGCCACTGCCGCCGAAGAAATCTGCTATAATCATATCTTCATCCGAAGAAGCACTTATCACTCTTTCGAGAAGTGCTTCGGGTTTTTGTGTTGCATAGCCTACTGGTTCTTCTTGGTCTGCTGGTTGCAACATAGACAATTTCCAAACATTGTCAATCTGTCGTTCTGTGCTAATATAGGTAATAGCTTTTCCGTTCTCGTCTTTATCGTTCTGTATATGTCCATTTACAAAACTGTATTTTAATTTTTTTACTGGTTTATCACGTTCTTCTGTTATATGGTGAAAAACAAAACCTTCATCGCGGTTTTTCACATAGTAAAGAATCATATCTGTTGCTCTGGGAAAAACCTTTTTGGTTGCTCCGTGAAGTTTATTGTAGTAGTACCAATAAATATCATTTTGATAGTTTTCTTCCCCAAATATTTCATCCATTAATATCTTCACATAATGTCCAATATGGAAATCAAGATGAACATAAATGGATGCTGTTTCACTCATAACCGACTTAATCGCCATCAAATTTTCGTACATCCAATTGAGATATTTTTCCTTATCCCAAACGTCGCCGTACATCTTCTCTTCAAAGGCTTTAAGCTCATCTATATCGAGTTCTGCTTCAGCCTGTGCGATTGCTTCGGCTACCTTCGGATTGCGACGTATATACACTTTCTTGGCATAATCAGCACCACTTGCAAATGGCGGATCAATATAAACAAGGTCAACCTGAATACCTTGCTCTTTCAGATATGCACACGCAGACACACATTCGCCACGGATTACCATATTACCGTCAGTGTTTTCACCGACAGTTTCAAGTTTTTCCATTTCATATAAAGGCATGCCGCGCTGAAGCACCATTGATGTTTCCTCAGCACCTTTATATTTGAGTATTCTATTAAAATTACCAAGCACAGCCTGTCCTTCAACAGGTTCTGGTATAAACGGTACATATTTAATTGGCATAGATTACACCTCTTTCTCTAAGCATACTTTAGCAAAACATTTACCGTAGTCATTGAGTTTTATCACTTTTTCTTCAATTTCAATTTTAAATTGTTTACCAAAACCATTGAACAAATCGCTTCTTGACTGTACATACGGGTGAATCTTAAATGATTCATAATCATAACCATTTATTGTACCATCAAATATATTCAAGAAACCTAACCTCAACAAATTTGTTATTGATGTAGAAACAATAAACGGATCTGATATGTCAGCTAATTCTGTTACAAAATATGTAGGCATAGCTTTTGAATACACTTGATTTGTGTTTTCAATTTCGAACTGAATTTCAGCACACGCAAATTGCTGTAATTCAACAAATTTCTGCAAAACAATAGCATCTATAGGAGTCATCTGCTTTATAGCATCGACGAAAGAGGGTAATGCTTGATTTACGGTTCTTGTATCCATGGCAGAAGCCAATAAGTTTTCGTACATTTCTCGTAATTCTTTTTCGTCGTAAGTATATCTCAAAGCCTCTAATGTAGGACCTGCAATCATTGTCGGTGGAACTTGCAAGTTTTCGGGAGGAATATGCTTGGTCTTTTCCTTCAAATCATCCTCAAATGCTTCTAATTTATATCTGAAAGTCAGGTTTGCTTTTTTTACAGGATATAAGACAACATTGTTAAAGAAACCGACAACGGTTGATAACGCACCGTCTGCCTGGTGTTCTGTTTCAGGTAAATTTTGATGAATGGCATCTGAAACAGGTCCGATTACATCCGGTAAAAGGGATTTGTTATCGCTCATTTTTATACCCCCTTGAGAGTGATTAACAACCTAATAAGGCTGCCTGTTTGATACATGATATATTCCAGAACATTAAGGCTTGTCTTGTCATGATGTTTTGCGTAATTATTGTTATATTTTGTGTATGCTTCAAGCAGTTTTTCAAAATTGTTCTTGATTTCTCCCGGAACACCTTTGTCAGATAAAAATGTTCCGTATTCAGATTTCAAGTTTTCTAATGATTTGTCGCTCACAAAAAATTCTTGGAAGAAACTTTCCAGTGCTTTTCTGAACAAGTCAGCAACATCGCTTGCACTATCCTCTGTTACATCTGAGTATGCTTTATAGGCTTTTACAAATGCTTTGTGAGCAACAGGATAATCTTTTAACCATTCAAGAGGTTCGGATACAAGTGCATCGTCAAGCTCTTGGGCACCCTTAGGGAAAATGAAGCATTTATCGTTTTCATACTTCAATTCATACGGAATATGAGCATCTTCTAATGAAACGCAAAGCACATTTTTGAAATCATCGCCCTTAAAATCATAATACTCATCATCTTTAAATGCATTGACAAAGAAAATATAATAAGCCAAAAATTCCGTTAAATTATGCTTTTTTTCTTTTAAAATTCTTGTGCAGTCGCGAAATCTCTCGCTACCACCATATTCTCTCAAAAGTGTAGTGTCAACTTGTGATCCCGTACTTCTGCAAAAATCATAATATTCCCCTGCACTCATTCGCCCGTTACCTTGAGCAATAATAGTGTTAAATAAATTAAACAGATTTGTATAGAAGAATTCTTTTTTCTCTTCGTCATCAAATCCGATACCAAGTTTCTCTCTATAATCCAACCAATCCATATTTACTTCTCCTCAAAAAACTCGCTGATTTTTTTGTATGTCAGCAGTATTCTGTCTGTGTCAGGAAGGGCATCTTCCAGATAAAGATAATCAAAACGCTCATAGCCGAAGGCAGAGTTGTTTTGCTTTGAGAATTCTGTTTCCATAAACGCTCGCTTATCAATAAATGCAGGGTCATTTTTATAGATTTCACCCTTTGTTTCAACGATGATAATCTTATAAATCTTGCCGTCCTTGCGTTTGATTATAAGGAAATCGGGCGTATAAACACCGACATAACTCCATCTGCCGCCTTTTTGCTTGTAGCATTTAACCTTGAATTCGGTCATTGCTCTTTCGCCGTTATAATAAACTTCAAGACCCATTTTCTCAAGAAGATCAAAAGAAAGAACTTCTTTCAGGAATTTCTGCTCAAAACTGCTATCGGTATGATAAGGCAGGTAGTGGAACGAACGGTCTTTATTTTTATGTGAAGTCTGCTTTGCTCGGAGTTCTGCCGCCATTTCAGCATTGCCCGATTCTTCAAGCAGCTGAATTGCTATTTCGGTTTTTGGGTCAGCCTTCAATTCGCCCTTATCGTCAAGAATGATTCTTTCAACCATCTGACTGTCAGGATAGTAATCCTGTGGCTTGTCCGTAGATATTGTCGGCTTGAAGTTTGTTATGTTCAGAAGATTGGCTTCTTCAGGAATACATTCCTCGCTTGTTTCAAAATCTTCAGTATCACAGAATGCTTTGCGGATGTTTGATTCAACCATATTACGGTTGTATTTTGAACTGTAATAACGGGAGTTGTTTTTCTCATAAGTGATTTTCTCAAAAACAGCTTTAAGCTCCGTTTCGTATTCTATAAGCTCGTCCATTGAAATCGAGCCGAAACCGCCCTTAACGATGCCGTAAAGCCACGAATTGAATGTTGCTGGTTTCGTACCACGTTCGGTATCATCGACAGTTGTGATGGTGTTGCTCTCATCCATAGAAAGGTCTGTTGTTCTGATTATAGCACCGCCAAGATATGCGTTATCGGTTGACAAAGGAATGCTGGCTTTCGGGGTAGCCTTGTCAACAACAAGGGTTTCATATTTGATTTTTAGCTGATAAAAATCAACCTTGGGAAGCTTGAGATAATCAATACGGCTGTAGCGGTTAAGTGTTGTGGTTTTTGTTCCTCCACTTTCAAACTCTTTGAGTGAGATATGGTGTTGCTGCTGAAGCTGAGCATTAAGTTTTTCTGCATTAAAATCATTAAGGTAAATCAATGCAGTTTCTGGCATACCTTTAACAACCTGACGCAAACAACGGCAGGAAGTCTGTAAAACCATATTTTTAGGGCAGTCACCCTCTTGTGAAAGTATAATACCAGTAAGGCTGCGACAGTCCCATCCTTCTTTGCCTATCTGAACAAGAAGGACAATTCTGATTTTTGAAATAGATTTATCGAGAATTTCAAACTGCATCTGACTGTCAGCAGGCATAGGATATTGCTTGTTGCCCTTATGGAATTTAAGAATTGTATCCGGGCTTAAACCGTATTCTGCTACGATCCTTGAAACAATGGGGTAAACAACTTCTTCAAGTTTTTCAATTTTACCACAGTAAATACCGAGCTTTGCTGTAAGTCCGCCTTCATAAACGGTATCTTTGTATGTGTCAAGGAATTCTCTTACACCGTTTTCGATGATTTCGGCAGTATCTGCGTTTTCTGCAATTTTTACAACAGGTTTCTTCAAGAAATTGCCTACACCGTCGATAAGCGGATAATAATAAACAATATTGGTGATTTCGGCGGTTGCAACGGTAAGTTTATCAACAACATCTATCTTTTCCGCTTTCTCAAGATAAGGAGTGCCGGAGAAACCGATAACCGAATTAACTGTGCCGTTTTCTGTCCATTTATTAACAACCGCACGAAGCTTGATTTCGTCGCTTACTGCATGGTGTACTTCATCGATAAATATTGAAAGAGAAGGCAGTTTGCCGATAAGGTTACGTAGTTCATTTGCCTGACGGTCTTTATCATCATCACTTTCCTCAAACCAACTGATTTGACCTTCTTTTTCTTGAATTCTGTCAAGAATAACCTTTTCTGCATTTGTTACAGCTACCAAGTCGAACAGTTCTGAAAGAGGCTGATGGTTTGCAATTTTCTGAACATTAGGATTCTTGGTTTTGTTGGATTTGTTTGCTGTTTTGCTCTGATCAAGAACCTCAAACGAAATCATTCTCTTTATTTCTGTTGCAGCAGGTTCGGGAAGAATCCAAGCAGGATTAAAATTCTGAATTGTTTTAAGACTGGGAACAACAGAAGATTTGAGTCCTGAAGGGGCGAAGATGATGAAATTATGAGCAAATGCAGGATTGGTGGGCTCGTTAAGAGCAAAATACAAATCGAGATAAATGAATGCTGCCATCAAGTATGTTTTACCTGCACCCATAGGCAAACTGAAAAGATAATCCGAATAAGAAACTCCATAAAAAGCATCCTTAAAAAACTTATCATAATCAACGCTTTCAGGGTTGCTCTTGATAGCCTTTTCAAGCTTTACAGAAACCTGCTCACCGTTATCGTTTTTCAAACAAGCATACTCAAGCAACGCACAAGCAGCAGGATTGTCAAGAAGAAACGACCTTACAGATTGCGATATTTCAATATCATCAAGATTGATAGTGTTAAACGCACCGCTTCTGAAAAGTTGTTCAAGTGGTTTGCAGTCACAAGCTATTTTCAGAAACAGATATGTCTTGATAGCATCAACCTGTGCATCTCTCATTTGACCTGTTTTTTCTATATAGTCAATCAAGGCTGTAACTGTACACTCGGTAGAGCCCAGCCATTGATTCTTTTTGTTTTCAATCATTTTATAGAACATAATGTTTCTCCTGATTTGTAACTTTGATTATTGTTATTAACCTTATACTTCATATTACAAAGCTAAAATATCCTCATAAGTCACAAGCGTTACATTGCCCAGCTCAGTTGCTTTGTCGATGCAGCCTTTGGTGAAGCCTGTTTTGGCGAAGAGATAATAGTGCTTGTTGGGATAGTTGAAGAGTGTGCTTTTCTGAATAAGCGATTCGAGAACACCAAGGTCAACTTTTTCATTTGTCCATTTGCATTCAGCAAAGAGCGCGGTATTTTTATCGGCTGTTCCGACAATATCTATCTCAACCTGCTGTCTTGTTTTGGCGTTAGTTCCCCACCATCTTCCGATGTCAGTGAAATCAACTGCGGATTTTCCGCTCAGAAGAAGATTCCATAGATGCTGTTTGCATATTTCTTCGAAAACTGCTCCCATATAGTCAGAAAGATGCGGGGCAATTCGGTTGTAGGCAATCTCAACAGCACCACGGGCGATTACAGATGCGTTTTCAGGAACAAATCTAAACCAGAAGCGGAACATATTATCCTCAATGGAATAGATGGTTTTCTTTGCCGTGCTTTCACCGAAAGGTGTTTCCTTTTTAACGATTCCGAGTGCAACAAGGTTCTTGATATATATCGAGCAAGTGCTTGTGTCTTCACCGACCTTGGTGCAAATTTCCGAGAGCTTTGAAGCTCCCGTTGCAATTGCGGCTATTATTGCGTTATAAATCGCAGGCTCACGGACTTCCTGCTTGAGAAGGTTGTTCGGCTCTTCATATATGGAAGAAACGGGATTGAGGTAAATGTTTTTGATGTTATCCTCAATAGAAATGCTGTCATTTATCTGTAACAAATACTGCGGTGTGCCGCCAGTGATTCCGTATGCAAGAGCTTTGTCTTCTGCAGAAAACTTCGGAAAATATTTGCAGGCTTCTTTGAATTCAAAGGGAACGATTTTAAACTGTGCCGTTCTTCTGCCATAGAGAGGAGCTTTATACGCAAGCACATGGTCTTCCATATATGACATGGAAGAGCCGCAGAGAATGAGAAATAGTTTGCTTGTGTCTTTGTATTTATCAATCAGAAGCTGAAGCGTTGATGCAAGGCTCTTGGATGCCCTTGCAACATAGGGATACTCGTCTATGCATAAAATAACCCTTCTGTTTTCGGAAAGCTTAAAAACATATTCCAGAGCTGCCTGGAACGATGCAAACGATGTGTCTGCATCAATACCCGATGCAAACTCAAAAATGCATTTGCTGAAATTTTCAAGATTTTGTTTTGCGTTCGTTTCAACTCCGGTAAAAAAAATCGAATCCTTGTCTTTTATAAATTCATTTATCAATGCAGTTTTACCGACACGACGGCGACCGTATATTACGGCAAACTCAAATTTTCCGGAATTATACAGTGCATTCAGCTGCGCTAATTCTTTTTCTCTGCCAATAAACATGGTATCACCTCAAATTAGTGTAATACGATTTACTTTATTGTAATTCACTTTCTCTTAAAAGTCAATATTATTTTTATAATAATTTTAATCCTTTTTAAAATGATTTTTTGTCATTTTGAAGGGATTTTTTAATTTTCTAAAGTTTTGTTTTTTTTGAGGATTTTTGGATTTATATAAATGTATAAAATACTTTCATTTCATATTGCGAATCTTACATACTTTAAGTGGAATAAGGCACTTGGAGATTCCGGTATTTCAAGTGTCTGTATTTCGTAACTTTTTTCAGTATTTACAAACCATTTTTGATGACAGGAGGTAAACAAAATGAAAGAAGTGCCGTCCCCTTAGGGTAAAAAAGCAACGGCTCAAGTATGAGCCGAACCGTAGTGAATCAGTTGCTGCATTCGGGCAATGTAAGATTGTTTCATTACGGTTCTGCGGTTAATCCGTATTTTTGGTATAACTTGCTACACCATTTTGCGGAGCAACCGTGAACAAGATAAAAATTGTTAATTCTACAGAAAGGAGAAACGAGAATGAATCTAAAGAAATTCAGCAGAGCCTCAGTTCCGCACATTCTGGAGCATTGCGAAAGAAGCGAAGCGGATGTTGTTCGTAACAGAAGCAACGAAAATATCGACCCAAGCCTCACCCACCTCAACTACAGCTTGATTGAACACCCGCAATCGATGTCATCCCTCGAAATATTTAACAATCGGCTTGATGAAATCAATATTCACGGTAATGCGAAGGTGTTTTTAATCGGGTGGGTCGTTACAGCTCCCGTAACTTTGCCGAAAGCAGAACAACCGATATTCTTTAAGGCATGTTTTGATTTTTTATCAGAAACATATGGACAAAAAAATATTGTTTCTGCATTTTGTCATAGGGATGAAAGTCAAAACCACCTTCACTTTTTTGCAATTCCGGTTGCTCGTGATAAAAAAGGTGAAAAACTTTGCGCCAAAGAAGTTATAACAAGAAAACACCTTCGTGAAATGCACCCGAAAATGGAAAGATTTGTGTCCAATGCTCTCGGTCATCACGTTGACATTCTTAACGGTGCAACAAGATTTGGCAATAAAAGTATTTCCGAATTGAAAAAACAGGATAAATATATTGCCAAAGCAACGGATTTTTATAACGCATATCTTCAGCTTTGCATTGAGAAAGAATTCGACCCGGAATTTGAAAAAACGAAGAAGCTCATTGAAGATAAAATAATTTCTGAAAAAGAGCATCTGAAAAGCATTTCTCATACATTTTCCAATTCATATGGTGTATATGAAGAAAGCAAAAACAAACCGTTATATCCCGATTTTGAAATGTAAATTGTAAAACAGGAGGAAAAATTAAATGTCAGTAGAACAAATTTATGTTATAGGTAAATCAAATTTATTTGTTGCAGGAAAAGATTTAGTCAGTGGAGGGATTATTATATCTAAATTCTCTGCAGACGGCAGAAGGGAATCAGTTGCCAGAATAATTGACGATGGAAGGGATTTTAGCTTGCTGACTTTTTCTGAACAGAATAGAATTCACATTAATTATCTGAACACAAACATAAAAACTCGCCTCAAGGACGGCAGCGAACCGCCGCAGGAAGTTCACGAGCAGGTTGAGATTATCACGAAACATAACAGAAAATTGCTCATAAGATCTCTCAGCTCAGAAAAGGGTTGCGGCATAATTGTTCTGTATTCCGATAACGATTCTGTTCTTTGGTCGATTGCTTTGTTTACTTTAACAAAGAATGATTCGTTGCTTGTGTCATTACCTAAAAGCTCATAAAGACTCTTGAATACGGAAGACCCCTACACTCAGCATTGAATGTGGGGGTCTGTATCATTTCGGATATTTATGATTGGTATATATATCATTTAATTAATTACCTTCTGTATTCTCATACAATTCAAAATGCTGCTCCGCAAGATGTTTGTGGGGCACTATTTTTTGCGTTATCAGAACATATGTTTCGTGATAACGACAACTCTTTGTATAGAAGAACAAATGTCTTGTTCATTCTTACATACTTTCTACGAATCACCAAAAAAATCAATGATTTCTGCAAAGGAGTGTAACGAATGATACAGCCAAAAATAACTCGAGTTTTGAAAAATATAAAATCCGAAGTTTTTGTTGATACCATTGAAGCAAAATGTCATTGTTGTGCAGTGGTCGGAAAGGAATACGGATGGAAACATGAAGGTAATGGTGATTTTTGGAGAAAAGATATTAGGTTTCATCACGGCAAAGTATTATTAACATTTAAACCTGATACAGGTCAAAAAGGCTTAGAAGTAAAAGAAGGTACTATAAAAGTAAAACTCTCCGTACCTAAAGTTTTCTATGGGGACAACATTACAGGAGTTTACTGTTCAGACAGCTTCTATATATGCAGTTCAATTAACCGATTATTAAGAGATGAGTTCATTTTTACAACTGGCGTAGGTCTTGAAATAGGTTTTGCAAATTTTCAAGTTACCCGTGTTGACAGAAGCATTTCCTCCAATGCTGTTACAGCTGAACGACTCAAAGAAATGTTGAGAATATTTAAAATACTGTATTTTCCGTACCATAAGCCCGGAAAACGATGCAGCAAAGACTACGATTATGAAACATCATTTTGCCATACATCCCATTCAGAAGATATCATTGCTTATGACAAGAGTGCTGAGGTTAAAAAAGATCTGAAAAAAGACAAAACTGATCCTACGGAAGAAGTTTCCGAATCCTTTGAAGACAGCAACAATTCTCCAAAAGACAATAATGATTTTTCGGAAGACAACACTATTTTATTACATATAGAAAACAACATTTTTCGTGTGGAAATCAGCAATAAGAAAGCACTGAAATTCTATGGTGATTTCGGAACAGTAAAGGATGTTATTACCAGCAACAAGGCGCTTATAAGATTACTTCGTTATCGAAAACTGCATTTAGACTTTGTTCCGGAGCAAGAGTATTGGTCACTCATAACTACATTTTTTGAAAAGGAGAAGAAAACCTACTTATCAGATCCGAATCGTGCGTTAAATGATTATCCACACTATATCACAAGAACGCTAAATAATATTATTTCACACTTGAAGTACATAAATGAAAACAGTGCATCTGCAGCTCACAAAAAAGACGATGAGTTATATAACGATTGTGTTGAACTTACAAGTAAGCTTGGCATAAGTGTGGTCTATACAACTCAAAGCGAAAGGTTTAGTTTCTTTGATAATATCTACAGACGTGCTGATACCGATAAAATATTTTTGAGGGATAGTCAAGCTAAAGCTACAGATGAATATATAAACGAGTGCGAAGAACATATTTCTAATACACTTGTTTCATCTGTACATAGAAGAATACACAAATCAAAAAACAATTTTATTCGTAGTAATCGTAGTCTAAACAATAATAAAGCTGTTCACAAATATAAAAGCATTTATTGTGCACTGCCATTCCATAACAGACTTGTCCACAATAAAAGAGAATAGAGTTTTTTAGGTAAATATTAGAATATTATAAATTATATATAGACGCTTTACTATACAATCAAAAACTTGCTTTGACTAAAAAAACAGAAAGGATTAATTTTATTTGACTAATTTCACAAACGCAAAGTCACCCAACATCAACCTCATTGAAGAACATTACGATATAAAAAACGATATTTTTGTACCAATCTGGCACAAGGCAGCCCTCACCCTCGAAGAAGCTGCGAAATATTCAGGCATCGGTATTAACAAGTTAAGAGATGTTTCGAATGAGCCTGGTTGTGAATTCGTTTTCTTTGTAGGCGGTAAAAGACTTATAAAGCGCAAAGAGCTTGACGAATACATATCAAAAGCACATTCAATTTAAAAATTCAAATAAAATGCAGAGCCTTGATGTACATTGTGCGTGACAAATCTTGTTTATCATGATATAATTTAATATCATATCAAGGCTCTGTAAAAGGAGCTAATTAATGAAATATAAAAAACGCAAAGACAGCAAAGGACGCATATTCAAACCCGGCGAAAGCCAGAGAAAAAACGGAACATATCAATTCCGTTATACCGATATTTACGGTAAGCGTCAATGTTTATATGCCAAAACATTGGATGATCTCCGTGAAAAAGAAGCTGAAATAGAGAAGTCGCTGAACTGCGGTCTCGATTATTCCGAAGGAAATATCACACTTATTGAACTGGTAGAAAGGTATTTCAAAATAATCGGAGAAATTGAGTATAACACAATTATTTGCCATAACTTTGTGCTGAATTTGATCATAAAAGAGGAGTTCTGCCATCGTAAGATTCGTGATATTAAAACATCCGAAGCCAAAGCCTGGTTCATCAAGCTGCATAACGATGGCTATTCCCGCAGCACTCTTTGCTCAATAAGAGGTGTTATAAAACCTGCTTTTGAAATGGCAGTCGAGGACAGAATCAATGCCTACAATCCATTTTCTTTTCCTATGAAAAGTCTAAAAATAAAGGATGATTCTCAAAAAGCAATAGCAATGTCAGACGAAGAAGAATCAAAATTCATGGAATTTCTTAAAAACAACAAAACATATTCCAAGTATTATGATGAATGCGTCATTTTGCTTGAAACGGGTTTAAGAGTCAGTGAATTGTATGGCTTAACAATCAAAGATATTGACTTTATTAATGGTCGAATCAGTGTTGACCATCAGCTTTTGAAGAAGAGAAACGGTGAATATGCAGTGACAACACCTAAAACAGAATCTGGCGCGCGTTATGTTCCGATGAGCGTTGAAGCTTGTTTGGCATTTAAAAGAATACTTGCCAATCGAAATCCCCCTAAAGCTGAAAAGGTTGTTGACTGATACGCAGGTTTCATTTTTCTTGACAAAAACAAGAATCCCAAAGTTGCACTTCATCTTCAGCACGCAATGAAAAGGGCTCTTGACAAGTACAACAATACTCATAAAGTGCAATTACCCAAGATTACCCCTCATGTTTTTCGCCACACATTCTGTACCAAAATGGCACTTAACGGAATGAACATAAAAAGCCTTCAATATATTATGGGGCATTCGCGTATTGAAACCACGCTTAACTACTATGTTCATACTGATCTTGAAAAAGCCACTAAAGCAATGGGCGAAATTGTTAAGCTTGTTCAAAAAGCCGTTTAAGCTTACTCCAAACTTACACCAAATTTACACCAATTGACCGTAGATTTATAACGATTTATGAAGAATGGTGTAAATTTTTGTGTAAATCGCATATTCCCGACTTGTTGAGAAATAGAGAAACGTAGAGATATAAAGGGGTTTGAAGAATGAAAAAAATAATGTTCGTATGCCACGGCAATATATGCAGAAGCCCGATGGCGGAATTTATATTCAGAGATATGATTAAAAGAAGAAAGCTTGAAAATGAATTTTCTGTTTCTTCAAGTGCAACAAGCACCGAAGAGATCTGGGGTGACATCGGAAACCCTGTTTATCCGCCCGCAAAAGCAGAGCTTGCAAAGCATAAAATCTCCTGCGAGGGCAAGCGTGCCGTTCAGCTTAAAAAGAGCGATTATGAAAAATATGATTTATTCATCGGTATGGACAGTATGAACATCCGCAATATGCACCGCATTCTCGGCGGTGACTCCGATGATAAAATACGCAAGCTTATGGAATACACCGGGCGAGGCGGCGATGTTGCCGACCCGTGGTACAGCGGCAGATTTGATGTTGCTTACCGTGACATTTATGACGGCTGCGAGGCTCTGCTTGAAACACTTATTTAAAGAAATATCTTGCATAAAAGCTTTTTTAGTTATATAATCAATTCAGAAAGAGAGGTAAAACTTTATGGATATTATGGATCTCGCCTCAAAAGGCATAGCAGCTATAACCAGAAGCTTCGGCAGAAAGGTTCAGAAAAATGAAACCGCACCCGAAATTCCCGCAGAAAAGCCCGTTGTTATTGCGGGTGACGGCTACCGTGCAGGCTTTGCAACGGCAGAAATTATGCCCGATTTAACAAAGGGCAAAACCTACTGGATTGCTGGTCACGGCTCGGGTCACAAAATGGAAGGCGTTCTTTCCCCCGTTTACATAAGTGCAGTATGGCTTGACTGCGGCGGCGATGAGGGTATGCTCTGGCTCGGTGCGGATATAGTCGGTCTTACAAGAATTGAGGTTAACAAAATCCGTTCAATGATACTTGCAAGCGGCGAAATCAAGGGCTGCAAATGCATCAATTTCAGCTGCACCCACAGCCACTCGGGCATTGACACCCTCGGCTATTGGGGCAAGCCCAATCTTGTGAGCATTCCTTCCGACGGTAAAGACCCCGAATATATGGATATGCTTATGAATACAGCCGTCAAGGTTGCCGTTGAAGCATATAAGAGCCGCAAGGCAGGCAAGCTCTATAACGGAAGAATTGAGCTTCCCGGCACTCTCACTTCAAGAAGAGGCTTTATTGATAAGCACGAATTCTTAACAAGACTCCGCTTTGTGCCTTCAGACGGCACGGCAGAAACCTGGATTATGAACTTCGGCGGCCATCCCAATTCACTCGGCGGCGGCAACAGAATGCTCAGCGGCGAATATCCCTATTTTATGCGAGAAAAAATTGCTCAGGATAACGGTGCAAACGTGCTCTTCGGCATAGGTGCAATAGGCGGCACGGATGTTGTTGAGCTTGACGATAAGGATAATGTTAACTGCGTTAAGCTCCAGGGCAAAATGCTTGCTGAAGCCGCAATGAAGATTGATAACGACACCGAGCTTCCCGCAGAAATAAAGATTATTCAGCAGCCCTTCTATCTGCCCGTCAACAACTATGTTTTAACTCTTCTTGCACTTCGCAAGGTTATGAGCTTCAAGGCTTATCCCTGCGATAAAACCGACCTCGGCATTGCAATGATGACTGAAATGACATATATGACAATCGGCGGTCAGAAAATTCTGCTTCTTCCCGGCGAAAGCTTTGTTTCAACCGTTTACGGCAGCTATAAGGATGCCGAAACCTCGCCCACGGGCAAAGGCGGCGAAATCAACCCCACTCCCCTTGCAGATATTGCGGGCGACCACGAAATGATTGTTTTCGGCGTTTCCAACGATATGTCGGGCTATGTTGTGCCCCCCAACGATTTCATTCTCAACCCCACCCAGCCCTATCTTAACGGCTACAAAGATAAATTCGACCTTAATCACTATCACGAAACAAACTCAATGGGCATTCTTGCCCAGCAGACCATTGCCGATGCCTTTGCTTCGGTGGTTGAAAACTTCAACAAATAAGTTCAGAGCCCTTGCGGAAAATCCGTGAGGGCTCTTGCATTTCGGGCGGTGTTGGGATATAATAACATTATCTGTATAATGGAGTGGATTATATTTGAAAACAGAAATTGTTAATATAAATAATGCCGCTGAATTTGATGCGTTCTGTGCTTCCCACGAAAACGGTCATTTTCTGCAAACCTCGCTCTGGGGCAGGGTTAAGGATGACTGGAAATGGTTCGGCGTTATATGCAGAAACGAAAACGGCGAAATAACGGGCACAATGGGAGTTCTGCTCCGCAAAATCTCAAAGCTGCCCTTTCATATGATGTATGCTCCCCGAGGCCCCGTTTGCGGATTCAGCGATAAAGAAACCTTCAACGCACTTATTGCCGCCGCAAAGGAGGAGGGCAAAAAATATAACGCATATGAGCTTAAAATCGATAAGGATGTTCCCGCAGACAATGAAGAATACAGGGCAATCGCAAAGAATGCGGGCTTTAAATTCAAAGAAAAAACAATCAACTTTGAAGATTTTCAGTGCAGATATGTTATCCGCATTCACATAAACGGCAGAACGGAGGATGAGGTTTTTGCAGCCTTTCATTCCGACCACCGCCGCAAAATAAGAATTGCATTAAAAAATAATGTTGAAATTAAAATCCACGGCAGCGAAAAGGCAGATGTTTTCTATTCTCTTATGAAAGAAACCTGCGAAAGAGACGGCTTTGAGCTTCGCTCCGCCGCATATTTTGCAAGAATTCTTGACTGCTTCGGTGATAAAGCAAGGCTTTATCTGGCATATTATGAAGGGGTGCCCATTGCGGGTGCAATTTCGGTTTTATGGGGCGATAAGGTGTGGTATTTCTACGGTGCTTCATCAAACTCAAACCGCAATGTTATGCCAAACTATCTGCTTCAATGGGAAATGATAAAATGGGCAATAGAGAACGGCTGCAGAATTTATGATTTCAGAGGTGTTGCGGGCGTTATTGATGAGAGCAATCCTCTTTTCGGTCTTTACCGCTTCAAGCACCGTTTTAACGGCGACTATGTTGAATTTATGGGTGAAATGGATTTAATCACGAAACCCGCCGCCGCAAAAATTGTTGCCGCTTCTCAAGAAATAATCAAGAAACTCAGATAGGAGTGAATAAAATGATAAATGTTACAGTATGGAACGAAGGCGTTCACGAAAAAACAAGCCTTGAGGTTGCGGGAGTTTACCCCGCGGGCATTCACGGCTGCATCAAAAATTTTCTTTCTTCACAGCAGGATTTAAGCGTTCGCACGGCAACTCTCGGTCAGCGTAAGTGCGGCTTGCCCGACGAGGTGCTTGACAACACCGATGTTCTTATCTGGTGGGGTCATATGGCTCACGATAAAGTTCCCGATAAGCTTGTTGAGAAGATACATAAGCGTGTGCTTGGCGGTATGGGTCTTATTGTTCTTCATTCGGGACATCATTCAAAGATTTTCAAAGCTCTTATGGGCACAACCTGCAATCTCCGCTGGAGAGACGGCGACCGTGAAAGAATCTGGACTGTTAATCCCGCCCACCCCATTGCTCAGGGCATTCCTGCTCATTTCAGCCTGCCCGTTGAAGAAATGTACGGCGAGCAGTTTGATATTCCCACCCCCGATGAGCTTGTTTTCCTCGGTTGGTTTGCAGGCGGCGAGGTATTCCGTTCAGGCTGCTGCTGGCAGAGAGGTCTCGGCAAAATCTTCTATTTCCAGCCGGGTCACGAAAGCAACCCCACCTTCCATAACGAATATGTTCAGAAGATTATCATAAATGCCGTTCGCTGGGCGGCTCTCATCAGCTCATATCAGGAGCCCATTCCCTGCCTTCACAAGAAAATTCCTCCCGAGGAACTCTACAAAGAAAGACAGGCAAGGAAATGAACACATTCAAAATAAAAAAGCTTAAGGAAAACGCAAAAATTCCTTTCCGTGCAACAGAAGGCAGTGCGGGAATGGACCTCTATGCCTGCATTGACGAGCCCGTAACCCTCGGCGGCGGCGAAAAGGCCGTTATTCCAACGGGAATTGCTATTGAGCTTCCGAGTGCGGAGCTTGCCGCCTTTGTGTTTGCAAGAAGCGGCCTTGCAATAAAGCACGGCATAGGTCTGCTTAACAGCGTCGGCGTTATTGACAGCGACTACAGAGGCGAAATATGCGTGGGGCTTATCAATCAGCTTAAAGAGCCCTATACAATTCAGCCCGACGAAAGAATTGCCCAGCTTGTCATTATGCCCGTTTCGCTCATTACTCCCGTTGAAGCCGAAAGCCTTGACGAAACTGAAAGAGGTGCAGGCGGCTTCGGCTCAACCGGCAAAGCATAATTTATGGATTTGAGGTAACGGTTTATGAAAAAAACAATCAGTGTTTTATGCGCTTTTGCAATGATTATCTCGGCTTGCTCCGTTTTTGCATTTGCAAACGGCGAAGCCTTCAAGCCCTATGAAAACAGTGAATTCTTTACATACGGCGATTACGAAATCCACTACCGTGTTGAACCCGCAAAGGGCGAATTCAAGGGCAGAATAATGATGCTTCACGGCTTTCTCTGTTCAACCTTTGCCTGGAGAAATATGGTTGAAGAGCTTACCGAAGAGGGCTATGAATGCGTAACCGCAGACCTTCCCGATTTCGGCTACTCAACAAGAGAATCCGATGAGGTTGAGCTTGTTGACCGTGAAGTTCTCATAACCGAGCTTATGAAGAGCATTGCTCCGATTAACGAATGGATTCTTGCGGGTCATTCAATGGGCGGCGGCGTTGCAGTTAACATTGCGGAAGAGCAGCCCGTGAAAGCACTTCTTCTTTATTGCCCCGCACCGCAGAGCGAATTCCCCGCCGCAATGGAAGGATTAATCACTTCAAAACCGATGAAGGGAATTATGAATCTTTTCTTTAAATATGGCACAAAGGTTACCCCGCTTGTTAAACTTATTATTTATATGGCAACCTTTGATTGGGATTTTGCAATGGATTATGACACCTCGGGCGTTACGGATGCCGTTCAGTATAACGGCTTCGGCGGCGGTATGTGCGAAATGATGTACCGTGTCCGCCCCACCGCACTCGATAAGGCGGGCAATATAAAATGCCCCGTTCTTCTCTGCCAGGCAAGCAAGGATATTATTCTTAACGCCTCAATGAAAGAGCAGATGAATTCCGCTTTTCCCGATGCAACAACCTATACCGTTGAGGGCGGCGGACATCAGTGCATCGAAAACAGAGCTGAAGAGCTTTGCGGTGTTACCGTTGATTTTCTTGAAAAATAACAAAAATGGGAATTCACTTCGTAAGGAAATGAATTCCCATTGCTTTTTCACCGCTGTGCAGACTTATCATACAGCCCGTTTCTGCAATTATAACTTGTTTAAAGCCCGCCTGCTTCGCCATTTCTTCAACGGTCAGAAGCTCCTCCTCGGGCACACCCGAATGATAAATAAACGCAGTTTCAAAATCAATATTATCGCTCTCAAGCTGCTCGTTTGCGTATTGCAGACGAACGGCTTTTCCTTTTCCTCGATACTTTTTGATTACATCAATTTTGCCGTTCACAACCGCCGCACAGGGCTTCACCGAAAACAGATTTGCTCCCCAAGCCGCAGCAGCGGAGCATCTGCCGCCCTTACGCAGAAACTCAATGCTGTTAAGCAGATAACTCACTCTTGCTTTCGGAACAAGCTTTTTCAAGTCAACTATAATTTCCTCTGCCGTGCAGCCCTTGTCACGCATTCCGCAGGCTTTAAGGGCAAGCAGGGATATTCCGCCCGCAAGATTGCGGGTATCAAGTGCATAAACATCGCCGAGTCTTGCCGATGCAAGCTTTGCGTTGCGGTGGGTGCTTGAAAGCTCTGAGCAGAAGGAAAGATGCACAACCGCATTGCCCGCCTTTAAAAACGGCTCAAAAAAATCCATATACTCCCCCGGCGAAACCGCAGAGGTTTTCGGTATTTCACCGTTTTTCTCAACATAGCCGAAAATAACTCCCGGGCTTATATCAACGCCGTCACGGAAAATCTTTCCGTCAACAATAACATTCATCGGCATAATTTTTATATCATATTTTTCGGCAAGCTCCTTCGGCAAATCCGCCGCACTGTCTGCCGTTATAACAACCTTTTTCACGGTGCATACCTCCCGAAGCAAGTATGCCCGTATTTATGCTAAATATTAACAATTTCGGCTGCGGGATAATAATGCTGCAGAATCTCCTGCCACGAAAACCCCTGCCTTGCCATATAATCGGCACCGTATTGGCTCATTCCCACTCCGTGACCGTAGCCCTTGCAGGTGAATATGAATTTTTCTCCGTCAAATTCGCAGTCAAAGCAGGTGCTTCTGAGCGAAAAAGCATTTCTTATTTCTGCCGCCTCAACATCCGTTGTGCCTATACGCAGAAACGAAGTGTAGCCGTCATCATTTTTTGTTATTTCTCCGAGCCAATTTTCGGGCTCGCCGTCAGGCCTTGCGCCGCATTCCTTTGCAAGCTTTTTAAACTCCGCAGCGGTGAAGCTTTTTTGCGTAACATAATCGGGTGAAAGCTTATCGCCGGAGCTTGAAACGCTTGATAAATAAGGATATTCCTTGCCCCACAGCGATTTTGCCGACTGCGTGTTTCCCGCACTTATTGCGTGATAAACCGCAAGTGCGGTTTCGCCCTCATATTCAAGATAAATGCCGAAAACCTCATCAACCGCTGCTTCGATTTTTGCTTCATATTCATCATAGTTTTCTGCCCATTTTTTCTTTCTTTGCTTTTCGTTGATATAGCCCTGATGAGTTGCAGGGTCATCGGTTATATCTGCCCTTGAAAAATATGAAGAGATGGTTTTTTCGCTGTTTTCTTTCTGCCTTTTTGCATATGTATAGCAGGCAACCGCCTGTGCTTTGAGTGCCTGCGTATGATAAAGAGGTGACATTTCTGCCGCAACCGCACCGATAACGTATTCCCGAAGTTTTATTTTTTCGGTTTCTCCGCTTGAGGATGACATAACGCTGATATAATCATCCTCACCGTTACTGTTTTCATCCTTGCTTTCATATAAATTAAAAGACTGCTCATTTTCACCTTTTTGTGCACCAAGGGCAGCAATGGGACACAAGAAAACCGCAAGAGTCAGAACAATACAAAGCACCGCATAAGCTCTCATTTCGCATTCCTCCCGTACTTGACTTTTTATAATATATAGGTGTATAATACAATTTAATTATAAATATTATGAGATAGTATGCTTTCTTTAAAGGAGATAAATATATGTCTACGATAAATTCCAAGCTCCCCCATGACGATATTAAAAAATTATGCGACGGTATTCGCAAATATAACTATATCAACCCTGCGGATTTTGATAATTTCAATGTTAAAAGAGGTCTTCGCAACGCCGACGGAACCGGCGTTATGGCAGGCATAACAAAGGTCTGCTCCGTTGAAGGCTATTATATTGACGACGGTGAAAAGGTTCCCCGTGAAGGTCATCTCACATTCCGCGGCATAGATATGGAATCCATTGTCAATGCCTGCATCGAAGAGGACCGTTTCGGCTTTGAAGAGGTTGTATGGCTTCTTCTTTTCGGCTGTCTGCCCACAAAGGATGACCTTGCATTTTTTACAGAAGTGCTTGCAAAACACAGAGAGCTTCCCGATGACTTCATTGAAGATATGATAATGAAAGCTCCCTCGCCCGATATTATGAATAAGCTTTCACGTTCGGTGCTTTCGCTTTATTCATATGACCCCGACCCCGATAACACATCCATTGAAAATGTTCTTCGCCAGAGCATCAATCTTATTGCACAGATACCTGCAATAATGAGCTATGCTTATCAGGTAAAACGCCGTCACTACTACCGCAAGAGTATGCACATTCATCCTCTTATTCCCGAGCATAACACAGCCCAGGCTATTCTGCATTCAATCCGTTCAAACGGAAAATTCACCGATAAGGAAGCAAAGCTTCTTGACACCTGCCTTATGGTGCACGCAGAACACGGCGGCGGTAACAACTCCACATTTGCAACAAGAGTTGTAACCTCCAGCGGAACTGATACATATGCCGCAATTTCGGCAGGCATAAGCTCACTCAAGGGTCCCAAGCACGGCGGTGCCAACAGCAGAGTTGCATTTATGGTTGACTCCTTCAAAGAGGGAGTTAACGATATAACCAATGAAAATGAGGTTAAGGATTTTATTGCAAAAATCATCCGCAAAGAAGCGGGCGACGGCTCGGGTCTTGTTTACGGTATGGGTCACGCAATTTACACCCTTTCAGACCCCAGAGCAAAAATCCTTCGTGCAAAGGCTGCCGAGTTTGTTGAAGGCACGGGCTTTGAGGATGAATTCCGTCTGCTTAATCTTATTGAAGAGCTCACCCCCTCAGTATTCAGCGAAATCAAAGGCTCAAACAAGGCAATGTGTGCAAATGTTGACCTTTATTCGGGGCTTATCTATAAAATGCTTAAAATCCCCGCTGATTTATATACTCCGCTGTTCACAACTGCAAGAGTTGCAGGCTGGTCTGCTCACAGAATTGAAGAAATTCTCACGGGCAACAAGATTATCAGACCCGCTTACAAGAGCAACAGCGTAAAAACAGCTTATACTCCCATCAGTGAAAGATAAAAGAGGTCTTGTAAAAATGAAAAAGGATTTTATCAGAAACGGCTTCTGCATAGGTGCGGTTATCTTTGCTCTTGCCGCCGTTATCGCTCTTCCGTTAAGAACAGTTCAGTTTTTCACGGTGCTTGAAGACGGAACGGGCTTTTATTCCGAAACGAATTTCGGTGTTTATCTGCTTTTCGGCGTTCTTGCCGTGTCAATTCTCGCTCTGCTTTTTATCGGCATTTCAAAACGCAAAAAGCTCAGCTTTTCAACCGATGAAATAAAAAGCCCCGGCTGCGGCATTCTTGCTCTCACCGCCGCCGTCGGCGTTATACTTGATGCGGTTAACTGCTTCGGTGCCTGCCTGCGTTTCAATTCATCGCTCGGCATTTCAACCGCAGCATACGAAGAAACCTCTCCCGTTCAGTTCCTTATTCTTTCGGCAGAAGGGATTCTCGCAATTCTCACCGCTTTGTTTTTCGTAATTATCGGAATTTCTCTTCTCACGGGCAAATCAAGCAGCAAAAGCTGCCGATACCTTGCTCTTGTGCCCGTTTTCTGGAGCATTGTCAGAATGGTTTTCAGATTCACAAGAACAATCAGCTATATAAGAGTTTCCGACCTTCTTTTTGAAATGCTTATGCTCGTTTTTATGATTGCATTCTTTTTTGCTTTTGCCCAGGCAAATTCAAAAATAAATGCAAAGAATATTGAATGGAAGGTTGCTTCTTACGGTCTTTGCACCGCACTGCTTGCTCTTGTTTGCTTTGTTCCGAGATTCATTGTTATTCTCAGCGGAAACGCAGAACATCTTTATTCTTATTCAACTGCCGAATACTGCGATTTTGCAATTTCACTTTTCATTATCGGAACTGTTTTCACAAGAATAAGCAGCAGACAGCCTGAAATCACACCGGTGTCGGAGGAATCTGATGTTTCTTGATAATGTTTTAATTGCAGGCGAGCAGGTTTTAATTCTCTATGTTATAGTTGCCATAGGCTTTATTTCCGATAAGGTTGGCTTTTTCACCGAAAAGGTTGCAAAAAGCTGCACCGACCTGCTTTTCTATGTTGTAACCTCGGCAAAAATAGTTGAAAGCTTTTACACTCTTGAATATTCACCCGAAACGGCAAAAAAGCTTTTTATCGCACTCGGCTGCGGCTTGCTTCTCCATCTTGTTTCGGCGGGAATTTCAACCGTTGTATTCAACCGCTGCCCCAAAGAAAAATCCTGCATTTTCAAGTATGCGTCAGCTTACGGCAACTGCGGCTATATGGCACTTCCTCTTGCAAGTGCCGTACTCGGCGATGAGGGTGTTTTCTATTGCTCGGCAGTTATCATCTCATTCCAGATGTTCACCTTCACCCACGGAGTTTACACAATCAACAAGGGCTCCGAAACTGCGGCGAAGTTTGAATGGAAAAAGCTTATTCTCAACCCGGGTGTTCTTTCGGTTATCGTCGGTCTGCCGATATTCCTTCTTTCAATTGACCTGCCCGATATAATAACCGAGCCCGTAAGCTATGTTGCAAGCCTCAATTCTCCGCTTGCAATGCTTATTTTCGGCACCTATATTGCACACACAAACTTTAAATCAATATTCAAAGAATGGCGTATTCTCGGCGTTGCGGCAATCAAGCTTCTTATTCTGCCCGCAATTATGCTCGGAGCTTTGCATCTTATAGGAATAAACGGTACTCTGCTTGTTGCCCTTATTATTTCCGCAAGTGCTCCCCCTGCCACAAACACCGCAATCTTTGCCGCAAAATACGACAGAGATACGGGTCTTGCCTCGCAGACCGTTGCGGCGGTAAGCTTTATATCCATTCTCACAATGCCCGTGATGATAGCCGCGGCACAGATGTTATGATGAATATAACAAAAATTATGAACGGCATTTCTCCGCTTTGGGGAATATGCGGATTTGAAAAAATCAAAAACAATCTTATTGAATGCAGGGCCAAAAACCGTTTGCCCGAAAATGCAAAAAGTGTTATTGTTGCCTGCTTTCCGTATCTTTTACCCGAAGAAAGCTACAAAAACAGCAACATTTCAAAATATGCGGTTGTAACGGATTATCACTCCGTTGCAATTAACCGCCTGCAAAGTGCGTGCGATGAGCTGAAAAAAATTTATCCCGAAGAAGAATTCGCGTGCTTTGCAGATAATTCACCCGTTCCCGAGGTTACGGCGGCGTGCTTTGCGGGTCTTGGCGTGCGGGGAATGAATTCACTTCTCATAACAAAAAAATACGGCTCATATGTTTTTATAGGCGAAATTGTTACTTCGCTTGAAATTGAGGCTGAAAGCCGCGAAATCAAGCCTTGTGCAAAATGCGGAAAATGCGTTGAAGAATGCCCCGCAAAAGCCCTTGACGGCAAAGGCGTGGATACCGAAAAATGCTTATCCGCAATAACGCAGAAAAAGGGAGCTCTTGCCCCTGAAGAAGAAAAGCTTATGCTTGAATGCGGCTGCGTATGGGGCTGCGATATTTGTCAGGATATATGCCCTATGAATAAAAATGCCGCTGTAACCGAAATCAATGAATTTCTTTCTTTCCCCGTTCCCGTTCTTACCCTTCAGACAGAGCTTGACGGCAGAGCGTATGAATGGCGTGGCAGAAAGGTTACGGAAAGAAATCTTAATCTTTTCAAAAACAACATATGAAAGGAGCTTAAATATGAAACTTATCGTTGCTATTATCAACAATGACGACAGTGCAAGCGTACTCAACGGTCTGACCCGAAAAAAATTCAGTGCAACCAAGCTTTCAACCTCGGGAGGCTTTCTCCGTTCAGGCAACACAACCCTCATCATCGGCACGGAAGACGAAAAGGTTGATGAGGTTATAGAAATCATCAGTGAATTTTCACGCAAACGCAGCCAGATTGTTTCCGCTTCGCCCTCATTTATGACCGAAGGCTTTATCTCAAAAGCTGTTGAAGTCACGGTGGGCGGTGCAACCGTTTTTGTTCTTGATGTTGATAAGTTTATTAAGCTTTGATTTGAATTGAAATGAAAATAACAGGATTTGATATAAATAACCCCGTTGAGCAGGCATTGTCTGTTGCTTCGGGTGCAGGCAGGCTGCCCCACGCAATTATTCTTGAGGGCTCCTCTGCCGAAGAAAGAATGAAGCTTGCAAAAAAAATTGCCGCCTCACTCGTTTGCGGTGAAAAGCAGGATGCCCCCTGCGGCATCTGCCCGCATTGCATAAAATCCGCCGCAGACTCCCACGCCGATATTCTCATTTATTCCGTTGAGGATAAGCCGAAGGCATTCAAGGTTGATATTGTGCGTGAAATAAGAGGCAAGGCATATATTATTCCGAATGAGGCTGACCGAAAGGTTTTTATTCTTGAAAATGCCCACACAATGGGTGTTGAAGGTCAGAATGCAATTCTTAAAATTCTTGAAGAGCCGCCCTCATTCGTGAACTTTATAATGCTGTGTTCTTCAAAATCGGGATTTCTGCCAACCGTTCTTTCCCGTGCAACGGTATACAGCCTTGGCGAAAACCAGGCTGCGGGCGATGAATCGATGCCCCGTGAAAAAGTTGTTGATGCCGCAAAGGAAATTGCACTTGCAAGCGGTGCACTTGATAAAATAGAAATCGTTAAATCGGCAGGAATGTTTGAAAAGGATGCAAAGCTTTTGCGTGCCGCCCTGCCCGTTATTCAGGAAATCTATTCAGCCGCATTAAGAATAAAATATTCCGCAGGTGAGGATAATTCCGAGTTCGGAACAGTTCCTCAAGAGCTTGCATCAAAGCTGAGCAGCCGTGCACTTCTGAAGCTTGTTGAAAACACCGATGAGCTGATGAAAGCAATTTCGCTCAATGCAAATCATAATTTAACAGTTACCCGTCTGTGCGCTCTTTTGCACAGCAACAGTATTTAATATATATCGGAGGTTAATATGGCAGAAGTAATTGGTGTTCGTTTTAAGGAAGTAGGCAAAGTGTATTACTTTGACCCCGACGGACAGACTCTTAAAAAAGGTGACAGAGTTATCGTTGAAACCGTTCGCGGCATTGAATGCGGCGAGGTTGCAATGGATAACAGAGAAATAAATGACGAAGAAATCGTAAAGCCCCTCAAAAAGCTTATCCGCATTGCAACGGATGAAGATATTGCGAAGGTTACCGAAAACAAAGAAAAAGAAAAGGATGCTTTTGCAATTTGCCAGAAAAAAATATCGGCTCACGGCCTTGATATGAAGCTGGTTGATGTTGAATATACTTTTGACGGGGGCAAGGTGCTATTTTATTTCACGGCAGACGGCAGAGTTGATTTC
>CALGRR010000123.1 GCA_937880805.1 uncultured Clostridia bacterium | reverse complement strand
TTTCGGGTCGAAGAATTTTCACGGAGCAGATTTTTGGTCAACCAAGGCACAAAACGCAGCAAATCCTTTTTGGATTTGCGAGTATTTTAACGAAGGGTGAACGAAAATATGCCCATGAAAATCACGGTTCGTATTATTCCATTCACCTTAAAAGCCGTGCCGAAGCGGAGCACGGCTTAATATTATTTGTTTTTATTTTTGAGGTAGGAGCAAAGACAGTCAAAGCTTTCCTGACTGATAACGTGCTCAAGGCGGCAGGCATCTATTGCGGCCTGATCTGCACTAACGCCAATCATAAGCAGCCAATCCGTTATTGTTTCGTGCCTTGTGAAAACTCTTTCTGCAATTTCTCTGCCGTTTTCAGTTAAATGAATAAGACCGTCACCGTCGGTTGTGATGTATCCGTTTTCACGCAGATTTCTCATTGCAACGCAAACGCTGGGCTTTGAATATCCGAGCTCTGTTGCAATGTCAACCGAACGCACGGAGCCCTTGCTTTTACTTATAAGAAGTATTGTTTCAAGATAGTTTTCCGCTGATTCGCCGATTATCATAATACACACAACTTTCTTTTAAATTATAGTAATCAATTTATAATAGCACAGAGTTTTTATGTTTTCAACATTTTTTTTGTTGACACTGTAAATATTTGTATGTTATTGTTAAAAAGTAAGGGAAAAGGAGGGCTTATATGAAAAAATCGGTTAAAGTTATTATTTGGATTGCGGCAATAATTGCGTTGATTGCGGCGGTTACCGCTGCGGTGAACTTCGGTATGTATAAGGCAAATCTTTCAAGGATTTCGGAGTATTCTTCCGTTATCAATGAGGAAGCGATTAAACCCGAGCCCGATGATAAAGGCGTTTATACTTTTGTAACAGACAGAGAACTCAGGATTATGCAGCTTTCCGATATACATATCGGCGGCGGCTGGATGTCTTTCAATAAAGACAGAAAGGCGATAAATACCGTTGCGGCGATGATAACCGCAGAAAAGCCCGACCTTGTTGTTTTAACAGGCGATCAGGTTTTTCCCGTGCCTTTCCAGGCGGGAACCTTCAATAATAAGACTTCAACAAAGCTTATCATTGCTCTTATGGAACAGCTTCAGGTGCCCTGGACAGCTTGCCTCGGTAACCACGATTCCGAGATTTACAGCTATTTTTCAAGAGAAAAAATCGGCAATATGTATTCCGATGAAAATCTTGAATTCTGCCTGTTCTCCAACGGACCCGAGGATGTTGACGGAGTGGGAAACCATTATTTCAATGTTAAAAATTCCGAGGGAAAAATAACCCAGCAGCTTATATTTATGGATTCTCATTCTTATACCGATGAAGACCCCCTGGGCATATTCTGGAAATATGATAACATCCATCAGAATCAGGTGGATTGGTATGAAAATGTTATTCGTGAAGGAAAAGAAAACAATCCGAGCACAAAGTCATTGGTATTTTTACATATTCCTTTAGTTGAGTACAGAGATGCATACACCGCCATAAGAGAAGAAACCGGAGAAGCAGAAAGCGTTTCGGGCGTAATCGGTGAAAAGGAACCTTATGTTTATTGCGGAATGGGTGAGGATAATCTTTTTGAAAAAGCTCTGGAGCTTGGCAGCACCCAGGCATTTTTCTGCGGACATGACCACGATAACAATATGGTTATGAAATATAAGAATATCTCTCTTGTTTACAGCTTCAGTGTTGATTATCTTGCCTACAGCGGAATAAGCAAACGAGGCTATCAGAGAGGCTGCACAATGATAACAGCAAATTCCGACGGAACCTGCGAAATAAACCACGAAAACTATTATCAGGATAAGTATCAGCCGCTTTATGAAAAAGAAGCTGTCAGAATGACAGCAGAATAAAGAAGAGGGCTTGACTCACTAAGCGAAGAACAAAAGAAACTCGATAAACAAAAATGGCTTGCAGAGGTTTTTTACCTTTGCAAGCCGAATTTTATTCTTGTATAGAAATAAAATCGTTGATTATGTGTTTCTTTTTAGCCGTTTTTTCCGACTCGACGTATCGCATACGCCTATCGTCGGAAGAAAACGACTTCTTCATCTTATTAAGTCAAGCCTAAATTATAATCAGTTTTTATCCGAATATTTAAATCTCTGAATTTTTGCGGTTGTTGTTTTTGCAAACTCGGTGCGTCTGATTTTATATCTTGCAATCTTCTTGTATGAAGGAAGCTTTTCGTTAACGCCCTTAACAACATCATCCATAATCTCGTTGAGCTCGGTATCGGTGATTTCGTCTTCATCCTTGCCGAAGCGTTCTTTGATTTCTTCAAAGTTGGGGAAGATTCTTGCACCAACAACAACCTCGCCCTTCTTGTTTTTATCTTCAAGAACAAGGCTTTCACCAACGAGGGGATTGGTGCTCAGGTGATATTCAAGCTCTTCGGGGAAAATGTTTTTGCCGTTGCTTGTAACAATAACATTCTTGCTTCTGCCCGAAATATAGAATCTGCCTTCCTTATCGGTGTAACCGAGGTCACCGGTGTGAAGGAAGCCGTCTTTATCAATAACATTTGCGGTTTCTTCGGGGTTGTTATAATAGCCGAGCATAACCATGGGGCCTTTAACGAAGATTTCGCCAACGCCCGAAGCATCGGGATTGTGAATCTTTGCTTCTGTTCCGGGAAGGGGAACACCAACCGATTCTGCAAGGTGAAGCTTATCGTGGTTGATAATTGCGAGGGGAGCACATTCTGTAAGACCGTAGCCGAAGATAATCTGAATTCCGAATGCATCGAAATCCTTGAGAATCTGGGGGTTAATGGGTGCTGCACCGCAGATTATAAGACGCATTGAACCGCCGAAGGTGTCGATGATTTCCTTGAAGAAAACATTCTTAAGGTCAAGACCGATTTTGGATCCTGCCTTGCAAAGCACCTTGCCGATTTTGAAAAGTGTTTCGCCGTGAGGCTTTGCTTTGATAGCTTTAAGAAGGCGTCTGTGAACGGTTTCAAGAATGAGGGGCACGCTTACGAAAACAGAGGGGCTGAATTCCTTCATATTCTTGAGAACATATTTAAAGCCTTCGCAGAAGGTAACCTTTGCACCGCAGTAGGGAGCAAAGAAAAGAATAATTGTGCTTTCATATGTGTGGTGAAGGGGGAGCATTGAAATGCCGCAATCTTCGGGCTTGATTTTAACAATGCTCATCGCAGCCATAACCTCAAAGCAGAAGTTTCTGTGGCAGAGCATAACGCCCTTTGATGTGCCCGTTGTGCCCGAAGTGAAAAGAAGCGAGCAGAGTGCATCGGGGTCAATAACTGCATCGAGATAACGTCTGTCACCGCTTTTGATAAGCTCGTTGCCCTTGGCAATAAGCTTTTCAACGGTAAGTTCATCTTCTTCAGCTTCTCTGAAATAAACAATTGTTAAATCTTTCTTGAGTTCATCTTTTCTCTCAAGAAGCTTTGCCGCAAGCTTCTTATCGCAGATAATAAGCTTAACATCCGAAACGTTGAGAATGCTGTTGATGTCGTCAAAAAGCAGTTCCTTATCAATGGGAACAACAACGCCAACTCCGTTAACCGTTGCCATATAGGAAACGCACCATTCATAGCAGTTATCGCCCGAAACCGCAATTTTTTCGTCCTTAAGACCCATATCAACAAGAGCAGTGCCGAGAGCGTTTATATCGCTCTGATACTGATTATAGGTGATTTCAAAATGTTCTTTTTTTCCTCTTTTGACCTCAAATGCAGGTCTGTCCCCATAGAGCTTTACGCTTTGAGCAAGCAAATCTTTTAAGTCATTGATGTGTCTGACTTCATAGAAAGGTTTGGTCAAAGTTTTGCACCTCCGTCTATTATATCTATTATATAATATCATTAAAAATACACTCAAACAATTCCGAATTTTATCATAAAAAAGAAAAAAAATCAATGGATAAATTATTAAGATTTATCTAAATATTGTTAATGATTTGTGCTGATTTAACAAAATGTTGTGTAGGTTGAATAATTATCTGTTTTTCTGTTTAACTTTGAAAACCGGCAATAAAAACAGCGGTCGGATGCTTTGTTCATCCGACCGCTGTTTTATGCAATTTCTATCATTTTTTTGAGGTTCTTATAACCTATTTCAATGCCTTTAAGGCAGTTTTCAATGCCTTCAAATTCAACGCTTACGGGGCCGCTGTAGCCCTTTTCTTTAAGAAGCGAAATGCATTGATAAACGGGAATATCTCCGTGACCGATAACAGCACCGCGAAGATAATTTCCGCCTCTTGATTTAAAGAAGCCGTCACCGGGATTCAAGCCCATTCCGCTTTTGATATGAAAATCCTTTGCGTGAACGTGTTTGATATACGGCATAAGTCTGCCGGCTGCACTGCAGCTGTTTTCATCCGCACAGGCAAAATTTCCAATATCAAGAAGCACGCCGAAATTGGGATTGCCAACGCCCGTAACGATTTTTTCAACCCTTTCGCTGTCCTGACAGAAGAAGCCGTGATTTTCAATCATAGTTTCAATTCCTTTGGAGGCGGCATATTCGGTTATTCTTCTGCAGCCTTCAACAAGAACGGGCAGAACATCTTCAAAGCCCTTGTGCGTTTTTATGTTTTCAGGCATTGACCAGGCTGCATCGTGGCGAAGCTTTTTAACGCCCATAATCTCTGCAACATCAATCTTTCTGCAAACACGTTCAACCTCTGCATCAAGACCGTTTTCGCCGAGAAGATTTGCACCGATTGTGTAAATCAGAACGGGAAGAGAATGCTTTTCGCTTTCTTCCCTTATCATTGCGGCATATTCCGCTTCCGAAACGCCCTCGGGAGGGGAAAGGTCAATGAATTCAATTCCGTCAAAGCCCATTTCTTTGGCTTTTTTTATAATGCTCAGCTGAGTTTCTTCACCCGAATTTATAAGCTGCTGAAAGCTGTAGCTGCTGACACCTATGTTCATATTTTTCTCCTCAGCAACCGTGGCTCTTAAGGAATTCAACGGCTTTTCTGATGTCCTTTTCAGGGTCATCGCCAACTTCTCTTTCAATGGTAAGGAAGCCCTTATAGCCAATATCCTCAAGTGCTGCAAGATATTCTTTCCAGTTTACGCTGCCTTCGCCGAGAGGCACTTCGATGAAGGAATCCTCTGTAACAATAACATCCTTCTTCAAGCCGTAAACGATTTCGGGGTCTTTATAGAAAATCTGCTTGCCGTCTTTTGCGTGTGTATGAACAATATATTTCTGAAGATTGTAAACAGCCTTTGCGGGGTTGTCGCCCGTTACCATAACAAGGTTTGCGGGGTCAAGGTTAACGCCTACGCCCGTTGAACCGAGGGAATCAAGGAATTCCTTGAGGGCTGCAGATGTTTCGGGGCCCGTTTCGATTGCAAAATGTGCACCGATTGAGTCGGCATAGCGTGAAAGCTCAAAGCAAGCCTCCTGCATAACCTTATATCTGTCGTGGTTTTTATCTTCGGGAACAACGCCGATATGGGTTGTAACAACTTCTGTTCCGAGCTCTTTTGCAAGGTCAATTATTCTCTTTGATTTTTCAACCTTTGCGGGGTTGTTTTCTGCAAAGCTGAATCCGCCGCCGCCAAGGTCGCCGCAAAGAGCTGAAATAACAAGTCCGTTATCCGCAACAAGCTTTTTGAATTCCGAGATTTTAGCGGCATTCATATTTTCGGGAGCCATTTCGCCCCTTGTTGCATAAACCTGAATACCCTGAGCACCAACCGCCGCAGCCTTTTTAACTGCCGTGGGAATATCGGTGCGGAAACTGTCAATAATTACGCCTATAGGAAATCTGCCCATAATAAACACTCCTTAATGGAAATATTGTTTGACATAATAATATCAAACAATAGTTTAATTATCAAGTTTTTTTCAAAATATCTTTACATTTTATTTTTTGTGGTATATTATATAATAGATAAAATATGATATTACGGAGGCGTAATTATGTCTAAAATCAAAGTAGCGGTTATCGGATGCGGAAATATTGCAAATTCATCGCATATTCCCTCATATCTCAACAATCCCGAGGTTGAAATCAAATATTTCTGTGACCTTATTCCCGAAAAAGCTCAGGCTTGTGTTGAAAAATACGGCTGCGGTCAGGCTGTTGTTGATTATCACGATTTCCTTAATGACCCCGAGCTTGATGCGGTTTCGGTTTGCACTCACAATGATTTTCACTCAATCATTTCAATAGATTTTATGAGAGCAGGCAAGCACGTGCTTTGCGAAAAGCCTGCAGCAAGAATTCTTTCCGAAGCTCTTGAAATGCAGAAGGTTGCTCACGAAACGGGCAAAATACTCAATATCGGCGTTTGCAACAGATTCAATACCTATGTTATGAAAATAAGAGAGCTTATTGAAAGCGGAGAGCTCGGTGAGGTTTATCACGTTTATGCCTCCTTCCGCAGCCACCGTTCAATTCCCGGCATAGGCGGTGATTTCACAACAAAGGCAAAATCGGGCGGCGGTGCACTTATCGACTGGGGCGTTCATTTTATTGACCTTGTTCTTTATTGCTGTATGGATCCTAAGCCTCTCACGGCATCGGGCGAAGCCTTCTGCAAGCTCGGTAAGGATATTCCGAATTATACATACACAAGTATGTGGGCAAAGGAAACTGCGGATATGAACGGCACCTACGATGTTGATGATTCGGTTGTCGGCGTTGTTCGCACCGAAGGCCCCGTTATAAGCTTTAACGGTGCCTGGGCACAGAATATCGGCGAAAGAGAAATGTTCATTGATTTTATGGGTGACAAAGCAGGTATCAGACTGCAGTATTGCTCGGATTTCAAGCTCTGGTCGGTCAAGAACGGTATGCTTACCGAAACACAGGTTTCAAGTCAGACAAGAGATATGTATCAGAACGAAATTGACGGTTTTGTAAAATCCATAAAAACCGGTGAAAAAAATCAGCAGTATATTGATTATGCCGTGCAGACTTCAAAAATTCTGCAGGCTATTTACGATTCATCCGAATCACACAGAGAAATTGTTATTGATTAAAAGGAGATATGAATTATGGAAATCAGAATTTTTAAGAATGAGCAGGAAATCGCGCAGGCAGCAGGCAAGCTTTTCTGCGATGCCGTAAATGCAAAGAATAACTGCGTTCTCGGTCTTGCAACCGGTGCAACTCCCGTTCCCACCTATAACTATATGATCAGCGAATATGAGGCAGGCAAGGTTTCGTTCAAGGATGTAACAACCTTCAATCTTGATGAATACTGTGACCTTCCCAAGGAGCATAAAAACAGCTATTATTCGTTTATGTTTGAGAACCTTTTCTCAAAAACAGACATCAATCCCGAAAATGTTAACTTCCTTGACGGCAATACGGATGACCCCGAAGCAGAAAGTGCAAGATATGCCGCTGCAATCGCATCAAAGGGCGGAATTGATGTTCAGCTTCTCGGTATCGGCAGAAACGGCCACATTGCTTTCAATGAGCCCGCAGACGAATTCACGGGCGAAAGCTTTAAAATCGCTCTCACACAGAGTACAATCGATGCAAACTCAATTTATTTTGACGATATTCCTATGCCCCGCTATGCAATGACAATGGGCATCGGCTCAATTATGAAGGCAAAGAAAATCGTTCTTATCGCAACGGGTGCTTCAAAGGCAGAGGCAGTTAAGGGAATGATTGAAGGCCCCGTAACTCCTCAGCTTCCCGCTTCAATTCTTCAGCAGCACGATGATGCTGTAATCTTCCTTGATGAGGCGGCTGCAGCACTTCTCAAATAATCACACCCCGGAGGTTCAAAATAATGGATAAAAAAACATTTTATATAACAACGCCGATTTATTATCCCTCGGATAAGCTCCATATCGGCCATACTTATTCAACCGTTGCCGCAGATACAATGGCACGCTATAAAAGATTTCAGGGCTTTGATACCTTCTTCCTCACCGGTACCGACGAACACGGTCAGAAAATCGAAGATAAGGCAAAGGAAGCAGGCGTAACTCCCAAGGAGTATGTTGATAAAATCGTTGCAGGTATCAAAGATCTCTGGAAGCTTATGAATATCAGCAATGATAAATTTATCAGAACAACAGATGAATACCACGAAAAGGCTGTTCAGAAGATATTCAAAAAGATGTATGACAAGGGCGATATATATAAGGGCCATTATGAAGGTCTTTACTGCAAGCCCTGCGAATCCTTCTGGACAGAAACCCAGGCGGTTGACGGCAAGTGCCCCGACTGCGGCAGACCCGTAACAAAGGAGCGTGAGGAAGCTTATTTCTTCAAGCTTTCCGCATATGCCGATAAGCTTCTTAAGTATTATGAAGACCACCCCGGCTTCATTGAGCCCCAGAGCCGTCAGAATGAGATGGTTAATAACTTCATAAAGCCCGGACTTCAGGATTTGTGCGTATCCCGTTCATCGTTCAAATGGGGAATTCCCGTTCCGGTTAACGAGGATCACGTTATTTATGTGTGGCTTGATGCTCTCACCAACTATATAACTGCTCTCGGCTTCGGCTCGGAGGATGACAGTCTTTATAAGAAATTCTGGCCCGCAGATGTTCACCTTATCGGGAAGGACATCATCCGTTTCCACACAATTTATTGGCCCGCTTTCCTTATGTCACTTGATGAGCCTCTGCCCGAAAAGGTTTACGGTCACGGCTGGGTGCTTCTTGAAGGCGGCAAGATGAGCAAATCAAAGGGAAATGTTGTTGACCCCGTTATTCTTGCTGAAAGATACGGAGTTGACGCACTCCGCTATTATCTTCTTCGTGAAATTGCATTCGGTTCAGACGGTATTTTCTCAAACGAAAACCTTATTAACCGCATAAATTCCGACCTTGCAAATGACCTCGGAAACCTTGT
Organism: uncultured Clostridia bacterium; assembly: GCA_937880805.1. GTDB lineage: Bacteria > Bacillota > Clostridia > Oscillospirales > Acutalibacteraceae > CAG-177. The sequence continues at coordinate 49,557 of CALGRR010000123.1, read as the reverse complement.
TTCAAGAACTGTTGCAATGGTTGAAAAATATTTCGGCGGCACAATTCCCGCAGAAAGAGAAGCGGGCGAATTCGATGCTGACCTCAAGGCCCTTGCTGCACAGACAAAGGCAGATGCAGAAGCAGACCTCGATAAGCTCAACTTCTCCGTAGCTCTTACAAACATCTGGAAGTTTGTTTCAAGAACAAACAAATATATTGACGAAACAGCACCCTGGACTCTTGCAAAGGATGAGAGCAAGAAGGCAAGACTTGCCGAGGTTATGTATAATCTTTGCGAGAGCATCAGAATTATCTCTGTTCTTATTGCTCCCTTTATGCCTGCAACTGCTGCCGAAATCCGCAGTCAGCTTGGTGTAAAAGCAGATTTTGAGTGGGATGAGTGCGGCGTTTTCGGCAAGGAAGAAACATACACCGTTCATAAGGGCGGCATAATCTTCCCCAGAATTGACCTTGAAAAAGAGCTTGCAGAGCTTGAAACTGCTCAGGCTGCGGCAAATCCCGTTAATCCTCTTAAGGAAGAAATTCAGGGTGTTGCCAAAATAGGAATTGATGATTTCGCAAAGGTTGATCTGAGAGTTGCAAAAATCATTGAATGCGAACCCGTAAAGAAAGCAAAGAAGCTTCTTAAATTAACTCTTGATGACGGCACGGGAGAGCCCAGAACCGTTGCATCGGGCATCGCAAAATGGTACAAGCCCGAAGACCTTATCGGCAAGAGCATTATTCTTGTTTCAAACCTCAAGCCCGCAGTTCTCTGCGGTGTTGAAAGCTGCGGTATGATTATTGCGGCTGATGCAGGTGAGGATGATGTCAAGGTTATTTTTGTTGACGGAGTTCCCGCAGGAAGCAAGGTAAGATAATGATTAATAATATCTTTGACAGTCACGCACATTACGACAGCGAAGCTTTTGATGCTGACCGAAAAGAGCTTTTGAACGCCCTGCAGCAACAGGGCGTTTGCGGCATTATAAACTGCGGAACGGATATTGCATCATCGCTTGTGAGCCTTGAGCTTTCTGATGAATTCAGCTTTGTTTATGCCGCCTGCGGCATTCATCCCCACGAGGCGGAGGGCTGTAAGCAGGGATATTTATCCGTTCTTAAAAAACTCTGTATGGAAAAGAAATGCGTGGCGGTGGGCGAAATCGGTCTTGATTATCACTATGATTTTTCGCCCCGTGAAATTCAGCAGAAGGTTTTTGAACAGCAGCTTGTGCTCGCAAAGGAGCTTGATCTGCCTGTTATAGTTCACGACAGAGAATCGCACGAAGACACAATGACGCTTCTCAAACGCTATAAGCCAAAGGGTGTTGTGCATTGCTTTTCTGGTTCTGCCGAAATGGCGAAAGAGGTGCTGAAGCTCGGAATGTATATAGGTCTCGGCGGTGCGGTAACATTCAAAAATGCAAGAAAACCGCTTGAAGTTGCGGCAATGGTGCCCGATGACAGACTGCTTATCGAAACAGACTGCCCCTATATGACACCTGTTCCGTTCAGAGGCAAAAGATGCGATTCATCATTCATTCCCTATACGGCGGAAAAGCTTGCCGAGGTCAGAAACACAACGGCTGAAAATATTCTTGATATAACAAGAATAAACGCAAACACTTTATTCGGATTGGAGCTTTAAAATGTTTTTTCACGAAAAAACCTATGATATTGATGAGCTTGTAAAGCATAATCTTCATCTGCACACCCGCTTTTCAGGCTGTGCAAAGCCCGAAATGATTGCGGCTGATATAGTTAAAAAAGCGGAGGAATGCGGTCTTGAAATGATTGCTCTCACCGACCATAACTATCCCCAGAAGAAGAATGCCGTTGCTCAGCAGAGATATGAAATTTTAAGAGAGCTCGAGGACATCGAAACACCCGTTAAAGTTCTTGTGGGTGCGGAGCTTTCGACTTACGGCGTTGGCAAATTTGCCGATGATATAAGCTGCGATAATTCGCTTGATTATCGGCTTTACACCACAAACCACTATCATCAGGGTTATTGGGAGCATCCCGAAATAATAACCCCGAGAGCCTATGCCGAGCATATGCTTGCTATTATGGACAGCGTTATCGAAAGCGGAAGAGCAGACTGTTTTGCCCATCCGTTTATGGCGGGTTATATTCACGCTTTTGAGGATTCTCACGATGTTACCCGTGCTTTCACCGATAATGAAATCGGCGATATTATGGAAAAAGCGAATAATCACGAAATTGCGTGGGAGCTTAATGTGCCTGCAGTTTTGGGTGACCCCGAATTCTTCCACAGATATTTTCAGATCGGAAAAGAAGTGGGTGTTGTTTTCAACATAGGCACAGACGGTCACAGACTTGACAGGGTAGACAGTAAGCAGTTTGCCGGGCAATTCAAAGAAATCCTTTATTAACGGAGGACTGAACATTATGAAAAAGATTTTTGCATTTATTCTTGTTTTGGTTATTGCATTGAGTGCGGCGGGCTGTAACATCAAAAAGGATGATATTGATGAAAAAGAAAGCAGCTCAGTTATAACAACCACGGAGCAGGTAACTCTGATTTATAATCACTTTAAGGACAGACTTCCCGATTTTGATTTTAAAAAAGAAGTGAAAGAAACCTACAGAGAAAGCCTGAGCTATGCCTTCTCTGTTGAATGCAGCGACAAAGAATTCAAAAAATATGTTTCGGCTCTTGAAGATGCGGGCTTTAATCAGAATGCGGTTTCTGCAGAAGGTTATTACACCGCAAGCACAGGGGATGCATATTTTGTTGAAGCGGCTCTTATTAACAGCATTCTGAATGTAAATGTAAAGAAAATATAAGAATTAAAGCGTGCCGGACGGCACGCTTTTTCTATAGTATAATGCAAATCAATCCGCTGCAGCCCTCGTTGATAATTCTTTCAAGGGTTTCCTGCAGCTTCATTCTGGCATCGCTCGGCATTCTGAAAAGCTTGTTGTGAAGTCCTTCGTTAACAAGTGAATGAAGCGAAGTGCCGAATATGTTGGATTCCCAAATCATCGAAGGATTTTCTTCAAATTCTTTAAGCAGATATTTTATCAGCTCCTCCGATTGCGATTCGGAGCCCACTATCGGGGCAACCTCGGTCTGAATATCGGCTCTCATTATGTGAAGAGAGGGTGCACTTGCACGAAGCCTTACCCCATATCTGCCGCCCTGCTTCATAATTTCGGGCTCTTCAAGCGTGAGGTCGCTTATATCGGGAAGAACAATTCCGTAGCCCGTTGCTTCAACCTCATCAAGTGCATTCTGAATTCGCTTATAGCCGCTGCTTGCTGCCGAAAGCTCCTTCATTTTTTTCATAAGCTCCAGCTCATTTTCAACCTCAATTCCCGTTTCCTCATTAAGTATTTTAAAGAAGAGCTTCGGCAGAAGTGAAACCGAGATTTTTGCACTGCCTGAGGAAAGGTCAATTTTTTCAAGATGTGAATTGTTTACATATTCACCCTCGGCAACCTTTTTGCTGAATTCTTCAACATCATTAACCTTTCTGAGCTTTGAGGCAAGTGAGCTTATCTCGCCGAAAACGCTGCTTCGCAGCCAATGGTTTTTATCAAGAGAAGTTATCCAGCCCGGCATATCAACTCGGATTTCCTTTAACGGAAACTCAAAAAGAACTCTTGAAAGAATATCCGAAATCTCATTCTGGCCAAGCTCAAGGCAGTTTACGGCAAGCACCGAAACTCCGTATTTTTCCTGAAGCTGTGAGGCAAGCGAGCGTGCCTGCGGAGAATTCGGCTCCTTGCAGTTGAGAAGCACAACAAAGGGCTTTTTCAAATCTTTGAGCTCATTTATAACTCTTTCTTCCGCCTGAGCATATTCCTCCCTCGGAATTTCGCCGATTGAGCCGTCTGTTGTAACAACAAGACCGATTGTTGAGTGCTCTGTTATAACCTTTCTTGTGCCGATTTCGGCTGCCATATTAAACGGAATTTCCTCGTCAAACCAAGGGGTTTTAACCATTCTCGGAGTTTCGTCTTCGATATATCCGATAGCAGAGGGCACTATGTAGCCAACGCAGTCAATCATTCTTATTTTCATTTTAATCTGCGAGGGCAGCGAGATTTCAACCGCTTCCTCGGGAATGAATTTCGGCTCTGCCGTCATTATTGTTCTGCCCGCCGAAGATTGCGGAAGCTCATCCGTTGCACGCTCTCTTTTTGTTGCATTTTCAATGTTCGGCAGCACGGTTGACTGCATAAACTGCTTTATAAAGGTTGATTTTCCCGTTCGCACGGGACCCACAACACCTATGTAAATATCTCCGCCCGTTCTTGCGGCAATATCGCCGTAAATATTGTTGCTTGCCATTTTTATTCCTCCGTTTATAGTTTTCTGTAAAATCTATGCGGAGGAAGGACAAAGTATGCAAAAAAGCTCTGCAGAATTTCTGCAGAGCTTTTAAACTTATTTTTTAAATGAATTTTTAATCATTTCAAAAATTGAAGAGAAGAAGATAACAACGTGACCTCTGTTATCAACGGGCTTGAGTCCTTCAACGGGTTCGAGCGTGCCGTCTTCCGTAAGGGTCATAAACTGCGGGTATTTTTCATTTGAATGAACCGTAGGCTGACCGTCATAAAGAAGAACCCATTCAAGGAATTCCGCATAGCCGTCGGCAAATTCGCTGTGGGTCTGTTCCCTTACAAACCAGGTGATTTCGGGAAATTCGCAGGTTGATGCATCAATCATCATATCGGGAGAAACGTGGTTGTGTCCCGAGCAGTATTCAGCCTGAACATAATCCTTGTCGAAAACCGTGCCGAAGGGCGAAGCACAGGTTGCACCGATGCTCATATACTCAACATCAATAAGCATATCCGCCTGCTCGGGGTCTGTTACGGGAACGGGGATTGTTGAAAGACCGTAGCCCATTGATATGGTAACATCAACTCCGTTATCCATTGCATCCTGAATTATGTTTTCAAGCTCATTCTGAACATTGTAGTGATAATAATCAATCTTTTCAATCAGCACGGAATATTTCTCTTTATCGGTGAACATCGTTTCTTTTGCTTTTTCATAATACTCATCGGGAACAAAAGTCCAGAGCCCCGGCATTGTGCCGAAAACATCGCAAAGACCCTCCTGAAGAATTCTTTCAAGCTGGTCGTCAAGAACATTCTGTGCCCAGTTGAGCAGACCCTTTGCAATTCCCACATCATTAAGAATATGTATTAACGATGAAAGCATATCGCCCAAGGGATCAAAGCCCATTGCACCTTTAACAAGCTCCGCAAACTCCTCGCCCTTATCTCTGATTGAAGCTTCGTTTGCAAAAAGAGAACCCATAAGAGAAAGACCCTTGAAAGCGGGGGAAAGGAAAGCAATTTTTTCAACATCGTCAGAGCCGAACTTTTCAAGATATGATGCAACAATGGTGTTGCCCTGGCTGTGTGCAACAAGAGAAACCTTTTTGTGACCCGTAAGCTCTTTAACCTCGTCAATAAAGTCTTTAAGAAGCTCTGCATTGTAAATCGGGTCAAGACGCCAGTCATAAATAAAGCTGTAATCTCCCGCATTGTCGGAGAAGGGGGAGCAGGGAATCATATGCTGCTCGGCTGTGCCGATATTATCATCAGGTTCAAACGAAACATTATAAAGTGAATTGCCCTCTTTATCGCAGGCGAGCAGACCGAGAATTTTGTTAACTCCCCGCATTGCATAATCGCCGAAGCCTTCATAATCTCCCGCTATTGCGGCAACGCCGAGAGCCTTGAGAATATCGGGAATCGCTTTTAAAATTGCCGGAGCTTCGGGCGGAAAAGCAGAGATTTCATCCTCGGTATCCACATTTTCATAAAGTGCTTCGCCGAAGCCCTGAACATAAACAACGGGAGTTACTCCGCAGTCACATTCATCCGCCGCAGCAAAAGAAACAGACGAAACCGAGAAAACCATAACCGCCGCAAGGAATAAACTGATGATTTTTTTCATTTTATATCTACCCCTATTATATATTTTCGGCATATTCAGCCGCCTTTGCCGTTGCAAGCTTATCGCATCTTTCGTTTTCGGGATGGCCTGCGTGACCCTTGACCCAGATTATTTTATATTCGTGCTTGCCGATAAGGTATAAAAGCTCTTTCCAAAGCTCGGGATTGAGCACGGGCTTTTTATCGGATTTTTTCCAGCCGTTTTTTATCCAGCCCCATATCCAGCCCTGCAAAAACGCATCGGCAACATATTTTGAATCGGTGTAAATTGTCAGGGAGCATTTTTCTTTGAGCTTTTTAAGAGCTTCTATAACCGCCGTGAGCTCCATACGGTTGTTGGTGGTTTCCTTTTCGCCGCCGCTGAGCTCAAGCTCGTGAGCACCGTAGCGTAAAATTGCTCCCCAGCCGCCGGGGCCCGGGTTGCCCGAGCAGGCACCGTCGGTAAATATTTCAACCTTTTTAAGTTCTGCCATAAGTTTTTCTCCAATAAAATGATAAATAAATTATATCATTACTTTTCTGATTTAACAATAATTTTGGTTATATTTTTTAAATATTTTGACAATAATACTACCAAGAAATCCGAAGGGAATGATTTTTTTGAAAGCAGTTGTTATGGCAGGCGGAGAGGGAAGCAGACTCAGACCGCTTACCTGCACCGTTCCGAAGCCTATGGTAAGAATAATGGGAAAGCCCGTTATAGAGTATATTTTTGAGCTTCTGCGTTATCACGGAGTGACGCATGCGGCGGTAACTCTCGGCTATCTTGCGGATACGATAGAAAATGAGTATTCGGATTATTCCTCCCTGAAGCTTGATATGATAAGAGAGGATGAACCACTCGGCACGGCGGGTTGCGTTAAAATAGCAGCCGCGGATTTCAGGGAGCCGTTTTTTGTTATAAGCGGCGATGCAATGTGCGATTTTGATTTATCAAAAATAATGAAATTCCATAAAGCTTCGGGAGCAAAAATAACCATTGTTGCCAGCGAATCTTCAGACCCGAGGGAATACGGAATTGTTAAAGTTGATAAAGAAAACAGAGTTACGGGTTTTGTTGAAAAGCCGTCGTGGAGTCAGGCGGTGAGCAATCTTGCAAACACAGGTGTTTATATAGTCAATCCCGAGTGTCTGGAGCTTATTCCGAACGGCAGAAGATATGATTTTGCAAAGGATTTGTTCCCGCTTATGCTTGAGAGGGATATGCCGATTTTTTGTTATCACACGGCAGATTACTGGTGTGATGTGGGCAATATTGAGGCATATATGAAATGCCAGAGAGATGCTTTTGACGGAAAAACAAAAGCTCCCTTCGGTGCCGTTGCAGACGGAATATATGTTAAGGATGCAATGCCTGCAGGTGATTTTTCGGTTATTCCGCCTATATATATCGGCGAAGGTGTTGAAATTGCAGAGGGTGCTGTTATCGGCCCGTATGCGGTGATTGACGATAATTGCTGCATTGAAAGAAATGCAAAAATAAGATATTCCGTTTTGCTTGAAAACTGCTGGGTCGGTGCAAATGCCCATATAACGGGTGCTCTTGCCTGCTCGGGTGCGGCGTTAAAGGCTGATGCTTCAATGTTTGAAGGGAGCGTTGCGGGTGCGGGCAGCATTATAGGCTCGGGTGCACAGGTGAAGCCGAATGTGCTCGTGTGGCCGGGCAAAATTGTTGGCGGCGGATCAACGGTTAATTCTAATATCAAATACGGAAGCCTGAAAGCGGATTATCTTTCTCGCAGCGGCATCAACGAAAACTGCGGGGCAAGGCTTAATGCGGAAACCTGCGTGCGTCTTGGTGCGGCTGTGGGCAGCACAAGAAACGGCAAAAAAACAGGAATAGGCTTTGACGGCTCAAAAAACGCAATGGCTATGCAGATGGCGATAATGTCGGGTCTTATAGGTGCGGGCAGCAATGTCTGGAGCTTCGGTGAGTGCTTTGAGGCACAGCTTAATTTTCTTGTCAATATATGCGGGCTCAGTGCGGGGCTTTTTGTCTGCGGCAAAAACGGCAGAGAAATAAAAATCTGCGGTGAGGGCGGTCTTTCCATTCCGAGGCATTTTGAAAGAAGCATTGAATCGGGTATGTCAAAATGCGAGTTTCACGAAACCGAAGAAAGCGAAATGAAAGAAATATCCGATATGGCAAGCGTGAAACAGCTTTATAAGCAGGAGCTTATGAAAAGGGCACCCTACGGGCTTTCGGGTATCGCTGCTGCCGTTGAAAGCGAAAATGACAGCATTGCAGCTCTTATGAAAAATATTCTTGAAAAGCTCGGTGCAGGGGAAAGCCGTGACTTTCGCCTGATTATTGACCGTTCGGGCACCAAGCTGCATTCTGTTGTTGACGGCGAAAAGGTTCCTTATGAAAAGCTGCTTGCCGTGTGCTGTCTTAATGAAATGAAAAACGGCAGAGATATTGCCGTGCCCTATGATTCTCCGATGTTTCTTGATGAGCTTGCCCATATCTATTCAAGAAAGGTTTACCGCTATCTGAGCACACCTGCCGATAATTCGGATTCGCCCGCACGAAGGCTTGCGGCAAAGCAGATATTTGTGAGGGATGCACTCTTTTTAACTGTGAAGCTGCTGTCTGTGCTTAAAGAAAGGGAGTGCACCGTAAAAGACCTTTTAAACGAACTGCCTGAAAAATATATTGCAAGCAAAACCGTTTCAATAGATTTTTCGCCCGCAAATCTTGCGGGGCTTGTGGGGCAGGAGGATGTTGATTTTAAAAACAGCCTTGAAGGAATAAGGCTTATCAGAAGCTCGGGCAAGCTTCTGATTGTTCCCGAAAGAAACGGCGAAGAGGTTAAAATTCTTGCAGAGGCAGACACGATGGAGGCGGCGGATGAGCTTTGTGCGGATATAACGGAGCTGTTCAACACCGCCTCGGATAAATTAAACTCTTAATATATTTATAAATATTTATATAGTAAATCTTGACAATAAAGCTTTAAAAAGATATTATATTATAATAGGGTAGGAGTGCCCCGAATTCCCGAAAGGCGTTTCGCTTTTCGGGGTGAACATAATGAATTAATTGTTTGAGATATATTTTCAGAAAATGAATTAAAAAGGAGAATTTATGCAGAAGAAAAACAACGAAAAAGATAAGTCGCAGAATAATTCAAAAATGCAGCAGCGTTCAAATAAAAAATACCGAAAGCCCAATGAACAGCAGAAGCAGAAAAAGGGATATTCAAAACCCAGAAACGGCTCCGCAAAGAAATATAAAAAAGCAGAGAAGGAGCTTCCCGTAAGAATTGCATTCCTCGGCGGACTCAATGAGGTCGGCAAGAATATGACTCTTTATGAATATGAGGACGATATGTTCCTTGTTGACTGCGGTCTTGCCTTCCCCGATTCGGATATGCCCGGTGTTGATCTTGTTATTCCCGATTTTTCTTATGTTGAAAAGAATTCGGAGAAAATCAAGGGTATTGTTATAACCCACGGTCACGAAGACCATATCGGTGCTCTTGCTTATCTTCTTAAAACCGTCAACATTCCCGTTTACGGCACAAAGCTCACAATCGGTCTTATTCAGGGCAAGCTCAAGGAGCACGGGCTTCTTTCAAGTGCAAAGCTTTTTGAGGTTGCACCGGGTGACGTGATTAATCTCGGCAAATTCTCGGTTGAAATGATTCACGTCAACCACTCAATCCCCGATGCGATTGCACTTGCAATAACCTGCGATTGCGGCACCATTATTCAAACGGGTGACTTTAAAATAGACAGCACTCCCATTGACGGAGGAATGATTAATCTTTCAAGATTTGCAGAGCTAGGCAATCAGGGCGTTCTTGCTCTGCTTTCAGATTCAACCAATGCCGAAAGACCCGGCTATACCGAGAGCGAACGCAAGGTTGGCGAATCGTTTGATGTGCTTTTCAGAAAAGCGGCAAAAAACAGAATTATCGTTGCAACCTTTGCTTCAAATATCCACAGAGTTCAGCAGATAATCAATGTTGCACACAGCGTTGGCAGAAAGGTTGCCATTATGGGCAGAAGCCTTGAAAATGTTGTTAATATCAGTGCGCAGCTCGGTTATCTCAATATTCCCGAAAATGTTCTCATCAATGCTGATCTTATAAATAAATACCCTGCGGAGAATGTTGTAATAATAACAACGGGCAGCCAGGGTGAGCCTATGTCGGCTCTTGCAAGAATGGCGTTTTCAGACCACCGCAAGGTTGAAATCTGCCCCAACGATTATGTTATCATTTCGGCAACTCCCATTCCCGGCAATGAAAAAACCGTTGGCAATGTTGTTAATGAGCTTCTGAAGCTCGGTGCACACGTTATCTATGAAAAGATGTATGATGTTCACGTTTCGGGCCACGCCTGCCAGGAAGAGCTCAAGCTCATAATGGGTCTTGTTAAGCCCAGATATTTCATTCCCGTTCACGGCGAGCAGAAGCATCTTCATAAGCACGCACAGCTTGCCGAAAGTATGGGCATAGATAAAAACAATATCTTTATCGCAGATAACGGATATGTGGCGGAGCTCACAAATAAATCAATCAAAAAAGCGGAGTCCGTTCCCGCAGGCAAGATTTTTGTTGACGGCTACGGTGTAGGCGATGTGGGAAGCGTTGTTCTCCGAGACAGAAAGCATCTCGGTGAAGACGGAATTATCGTTGTTACCGCATCGCTTGATTATGAAACCGGTCAGCTTGTTGCAGGCCCCGAGGTTGTTTCAAGAGGCTTTGTTTATGTTAAAGAAAACGAAGAGCTTATTGACAAGGCAAGAAAGATTGCCGAAAAATCGCTTGAAAGCTGCTATTACAGCAACATTTCAGATATAAATGCCATCAAAGGAAAGGTCAGAGATGCGGTTTCTCATTTCGTTTATGAGCAAACAAAGAGAAGCCCGATGATTCTTCCGATAATTATGGAGGTTTAAATGAAATTCAGAGGTTTTTGGCGTGATATTGTTCTTATTGGCATTTCAGCTGCCGTTGCGGCAATATTCATTGTTATAACTGCATTTGTTGAACCTAAGCTTGCTGTGGCGGAATGCTGCGGCTTTGCCGCTGTGCTCGGTTTTGCAATATTCAGGGCTCTGACAGCCAAAAACAGATATAAAAAATTCCTTATCCGTCTTTCAAAAAAGTTTGATTATACCGATAAAAAAGTTCTTTCCTCGTTCCCGCTTCCCGTTGCCGTATGCGGCACGGACGGAACTGTTGCCTGGTGCAGCGAACGCTTTATCAATGAAATTGCGGGCGGAGAAATAACCGATGCGGCAGATGTGAGTCTGTTCACAAACGGTGTTGATATTGATGCACTCATTCACGAGGGCGAAATCAGCGTTCTGATTAACGGCAGATATTATTCAGTTTATTCATTTCCATACAGATACAACGGCGAAGACTGCTGCATTCTTTATTACCTTGAGAACACAAGACTTCGCAAAACCGAAATTGCATATATCGAATCAAGACCTTATGCAATTATGATTGAAATGGATAATCTTGACGATTCAAGAACCGATTACCGTGACAGCGAGAGAACCGAAATAAAAAGCCAGATTGAGGCTGCACTCGATAACTGGTCGGAATCATATAACAGCTTTATTAAAAGAGTGGGCGATGACCGTTATATTATGGTCACCGAAGCGAAAAACCTCAACCTTATGGTTGAAGACGGCTTTTCAATTCTTGAAACCGTAAGAAACTATGAATATAAAGGCAAGCGAATCGGCGTTACTCTTTCAATCGGTGTTTCTTCGGGAGATAACATAAAAGCTTGCGAAAGAAATGCCCGCAATGCTCTTGAAATGGCACTCGGCAGAGGCGGAGACCAGGTTGCAATCAAGAAAAAAGACAGCTATGATTTCATAGGCGGCGTTTCAAAGAGTGCAGAAAAAAGAACAAAGGTAAAAAGCCGTGTTGTTGCATCTGCTCTTGCAGAGCTTATCAAAAACAGCAGCAATGTTATAATTATGGGTCATTCATATACCGACCTTGATGCTGTCGGTGCGGCAGCGGGCATTGTTTGTGCCGCACAGAGCTTCGGCGTTCCCGCTTATATAGCAACCGATAAAAATAAAACCCTTGCATCATCGCTTATTGATATGCTTCGGGGAGAGGGCTTTGAAGATACTATCGTGGGCAAAGAAAGAGCAGCGGAACTGCTTAATAAAAACAGCCTGCTGATTGTTGTTGATACTCATATCGAATCGTTTGTTGAATTCCCGAAGCTTTATGAAAAGGCAGAAATCAAGGTTATAATAGACCATCACCGCAGGGCGGTTTCAAATATTGAGGATGCCGTTATTTTTCATCACGACCCGGGTGCTTCCTCAGCAAGTGAAATGGTGGCGGAGCTTCTTCAGTATATCAACTCCGATATAGAAGTAACAAAGCCCGTTGCGGAAGCCCTTCTTGCAGGCATTATGCTTGATACAAAGAATTTTGTAATAAGGGCGGGCGTCAGAACTTTTGAAGCGGCGGCATTCCTTAAAGATAAAGGAGCCGATACCGTAAGCGTTAAAAAGCTTTTCTCAAATTCAATGGATGTCAATAAGCTTCGCAACAAGGTTATCGCATCGGCAGAAAGCTTTATGGGCTGTGCGGTTTCAACGGCGGATATTGATTCCCCCGATATAAGAATAATTGCGGCTCAGGCGGCGGACGAGCTTCTGAATATAAGCGACATCAAAGCATCGTTTGTTATATTTGAAAATGCGGGAGCCGTAAACATTTCCGCAAGAAGTATGGGCGAGGTTAATGTTCAGATTATTATGGAAAGCCTCGGCGGCGGCGGACATCAGACTATGGCGGCGTGCCAGCTCAAGGGCTATGATGTTCCCGATGCAAAATCCGCACTCTACGGAGCAATAGAAAAATTTTTCAGCAAAAAAACAAAATAAGTAACAACCGTTACATAAGGAGATACACATTATGAAAGTAGTTTTAACACAGGATGTAAAAGGGCTCGGCAAAAAAGGTGAGCTTGTTAACACATCAGACGGATACGCAAGAAACTTCCTGTTTCCCAGAAAGCTTGCCGTTGAAGCAAATTCGCAGGCAATGAGCGAGCTTAAAAACAGAGAGGCGTCCGAAAAGCACCGCATTGATACCGAGATTGCAGCAGCAAAGGCAAATGCCGCAAAGCTTGAAGGCAACACGGTTAAGCTTTCAGCAAAAGCGGGTGCAAACGGCAAGCTCTTCGGTTCGGTAACCTCAAAGGATGTTGCCGCTGCAATTTCAAAGCACTTCGGTCTTGAAATAGATAAACGCAAGGTTGTTGTTGAAGATATTAAAACCTTCGGCACATATCCCGTGGAGGTTAAGCTTTATAACGGAATTTCAGCCTCACTCTATGTTATGGTAGGAGAATAATAATGGCAGATAACGGCTTATTGTCACTTGAAAATATAAATATGCCTTTCAGCCTTGAAGCGGAGCAAGCGGTTCTGGGCAGCATTCTTGTTGACCCGGCCTGCCTTTCTCAGGCAGCAGTTTACATAAGCCCCGAAAGCTTTTATCTTCCTCAGCATTCGTCTATCTTTGCCGCAATGATAACAATAGACGGCTCAGGCGGCAAAATCGACCCCCTTGTTGTGCTTGATATGCTTGTTCAGCAGGGTGTTTATGATAATGCGGCAGGCAGAAATTATCTGTTTGAGCTTGCACAGATGGTGCCTTCAACAAGCAACATCGAAATGTATGCAAAAATTGTTCGTGAGAAGCACTATATAAGAACTCTTATTTCAATTTCGAGCGAAACAATCGAGGATGCCGTTGCGGGTGAAGAAACTGCGGATGCATTGCTTGATAACGCAGAACAGAAAATATATAACATCCGTCAGGGCAAAACAACAAATGCCCCCTCAAAGCTTAAGGATATTATAGTTAACAATGTTTACGATACCCTTAAGAAAATCACGGGTGAAGATAAAGAGCAATATAAAGGCTTCACAACCGGATTTTCAGACCTTGATAAAATACTGACAGGTCTTAACCGTTCAGACCTTATTCTTATCGGTGCACGACCTGCGATGGGTAAAACAAGCTTTGCCCTCAATCTTGCAAGAAACGTTGCGGCGGTTGGCAAACGCAAGGTTCTGTTTTTCTCGCTTGAAATGACCAAGGAACAGCTTGCAATGAGAGTTCTCGGCACAGAGGCAAGAGTTTCCAGCAAAAAAATGAGAAACGGTCAGATAAGCAACGATGAGTGGATAAGGCTCGGCAAGGCAACCTGTGCACTCAATGACTGCGAGCTTTATTTTGATGATACATCGAGCATCACCGTGCCCGAAATGAAGGCTAAAACCAGACGCCTCGGCGGAGTTGAGTGTGTTATTGTTGACTATCTCGGTCTTATCAAGGGCAGCACAAGAACCGAAAACCGTGTTCAGGAAGTCAGTGAGATAACAAGAAACCTCAAAATGATGGCGAAAGACCTCAACATTCCCATTGTTTGCTGTGCTCAGCTTTCCAGAGGCACCGAGGGCAGAGGCAAATCCCACAGACCCCAGCTTTCAGACCTTCGTGAGTCGGGTTCAATCGAGCAGGATGCCGATATTGTTATGATGCTTTACCGCCCCGATTACTATAAGGGTGAAAAGGAAGACGGCGAGCCCGTTCCCGAAGAGCAGGTTGATGTTAATAAGGCAGAGGTTATCGTTGCAAAGAACAGACACGGCGAAACCGGAACGGTTGAATTTGCCTTTGACGGTGAACACACCTTGTTTGTTCCTTTGGAAAGGGTACACGATGATTGATAAGGTTATTGCTTCAATCAGAAAACATAATATGATTCCTTGCGGAGCAACCGTTGTTGCCGCCGTATCGGGCGGAAGCGATTCAATGGCGATGCTTCATATTCTGAACGGAATAAAGAGCGAATTCGGCATTAACATTATTGCTGCTCACGTTAACCATTGCTTAAGAGGCGAAAGTGCAGATGCAGACGAAGCTCTTGTGGTTTCGGAATGTGAAAAAATCGGCGTGCCTTCAAAGGTTTTGCGTGTTGATGTTGCAAAAAAAGCAAAGGAACTCGGGCTGGGCTTTGAGGAATGCGGCAGAAAAATAAGATATGAGTTTTTTTCGTCGCTCGGCGATGATATAATCATAGCTACCGCACATAATCTTAATGACAGAGCAGAAACCTTTCTTTTTAACTTTGCAAGAGGAACAACCCTCCGAGGGCTTTGCTCCATTCCCGCAGCAAGAGATAATATCATCAGACCGCTTATTGACTGCACCAAAGAAGAAATCAATGCATTCTGCGTTGAAAACGGCATTCCATTTGCACAGGATGCAACCAACAGCGATGTGCATTATGCAAGAAACCGCATAAGACATAATGTTATAGAAGAGCTGAAAAAAATCAATCCTTCGTTTGAACGCAGTGCATCAAGATGCATTGATGCGATTACTCAGGATGAAAAGCTTCTTTCGGATATGGCAATTCAGAATGCCGAAAATTCAAAAACAGAAAACGGCTATAATGCAAAAATTCTTGCAGAATTGCCGTTGCCCATCAAACGCCGTGCGGTTGTGTATATTGTGGAAAAAGAAACAGGTATAACTCCCGAGTATGAGGCAGTTAACAGAATCTGCACTCTTCTTGAAAACGGCGGAAGCTGCGTGATTAACGGTGCGGTAACCCTAAGGGTGAGAAAGGGTATTCTGGATTTTCCCGAAAAGGAATCGAAGAAATATGAACACGGAGCTCTTGGAATCGGCAAAACCGAATTCGGGAATGTCTGCATAACAGTAACCGTTCAGAACGCAGACGAAACAAATTATTCACAAAACATTTCAAAACAGTCAACGGATTACCGCTTGGATTGTGATAAAATATCGGGTGAATTGATTGTCAGAAGCCGCGAAGCGGGCGACAGAATATCGCTTGCAAAGCGAGGCTGCGGCAAAACTCTGAAAAAGCTTTTCAATGAGCTTTCAATTCCGCCCGAAAAAAGAAACGAAATAATTGTTATAGCAGATAACAATGGGCTTGTGCTTGTTGAAGGCATAGGCTGCGATAAAAGATTTTCGGTTACAAAGGAAACAAAAAGAATTCTTTGTATCGGTATCGAAAGGAATTGAAAAATGCTTAATGATATTGAGGCTGTATATTACAGCGAAGAAAAGCTGCAGAGCATCGTAAAAGAGCTTGGCAGGCAGATAAGCGAGGATTATAAAGGAAAAAATCTTCTGCTTGTGAGTGTTCTCAAAGGCTCGGTTGTTTTTATGGCAGACCTTATGAGAGCCATAACGATTCCGTGCGAAATAGACTTTATGTGTGTTTCAAGCTATGCAAGCGGAACAACATCCTCGGGTGTTGTAAAAATAATAAAGGATTTGGATATAAACCTTGAAGGCAAGGATGTTCTTATCGTTGAGGATATTCTCGATTCGGGAAGAACGCTTAATTATATTATTTCTATTCTTGAAAAAAGAAATCCGAGCAGCATAAGAATCTGCACTCTGCTTGATAAACCCGAACGCAGGGCGGTTGACCTTTATGCAGATTATTCGGGTGCGGAAGTGCCTGATGAATTCGTTGTTGGCTACGGACTTGATTATAATGAAAAATACAGAAATCTCCCTTATGTAGGCGTACTTAAAAGAGAAGTTTACTCATAAACCTTTTGGGGAAAGATAAATTAAGGAGTGATCATTCCAGTTGAATACTAAAAAGAACAACTCAAAAAAGCCGGATATGAAGAAAAAGCTTATAACGCTTTTACCTTATATTCTCATTCCGGTTATGATTATTGCGGGTGTGAGCTATTATGCAAGCACTCAGCAGAGAGAAAAGCTTGAATATTATCAGCTTGTATCCCTTTTTGATGAGGGCAAGGTCAGCGAATATAAGCTTAATTTAAGCAGCGGTGCCCTTACCTATAAGCTTGAAGGTGAAGAAACCGCAAAGGCATTCTCCGTGCCCAGCGTTACCCTTTTCCTTGAGGATATTCATGAGGGCGTTATTCAGCATAACCGTGAAAATCCTCAGGACCCAGTTAAGGCAAGCTACGTAACGGGCTCAACGGGTCAGTGGATTTATCAGATTGCACCAACTCTTATTCTGCTTGTTGTGATGCTCGGTGTAACCTTCTTTATGTTCAAGAGAATGAACCAGAGTATGAGCAACGAGAATAACCGCACAATGAGCTTCGGCAAGGCAAGAGTAAAGAATGCCAAGGATGAAAAGAGAAAGGCAACCTTTGCCGATGTTGCAGGTGCCGATGAAGAAAAAGAAGAACTTGCGGAAATCGTTGAATTCCTCAAAGACCCCGCAAAGTTTGATATGCTCGGTGCAAGAATTCCCAAGGGCGTGCTTCTTGTTGGCCCTCCGGGCACGGGTAAAACCCTTCTTGCAAGAGCAGTTGCGGGTGAAGCCGATGTTCCCTTCTTCTCAATTTCGGGTTCCGATTTTGTTGAAATGTATGTCGGTGTAGGTGCTTCAAGAGTCCGTGACCTTTTCGACCAGGCAAAAAGAAGCTCACCTTCAATTATATTTATTGATGAAATTGATGCCGTTGGCCGTCACAGAGGTGCCGGTATGGGCGGCGGACACGATGAAAGAGAGCAGACTCTTAACCAGCTGCTTGTTGAAATGGACGGTTTTGGTGCAAACGAAGGCGTTATCGTTATTGCCGCAACCAACCGACCCGATATTCTCGACCCGGCTCTTCTTCGTCCCGGCAGATTTGACCGTCAGGTAACTGTTAATTATCCCGATGTTAAGGGCAGAGAAGAAGTGCTCAAGGTTCACGCAAAGGGTAAGCCCATCGGACCCGATGTTGACCTTAAGAGTATTGCACACGCAACCGTTGGTTTCACCGGTGCAGACCTTGAAAATCTTCTTAATGAAGCAGCTCTGCTTGCCGCAAGAAGAAGCAAAAAGGCTATAACAATGGATGAAATTGATGAAGCGGCACTTAAAGTTCAGGTTGGCTCAGAAAAGAAATCCCACAAGATGAGCGAAAAGGATAAGAAGCTTACCGCTTATCACGAAGCGGGTCACGCTGTTGTGAGCCACTTCCTTGAACACGAAGACCCTGTTCATCAGATTTCAATTATCCCCAGAGGTATGGCGGGCGGTTATACGCTTCACAGACCCACAGAGGATAAAAATTACACAACAAAGAACGGAATGCTTGACAGACTTGTAAGCCTTCTCGGCGGCAGAGTTGCCGAAGCGATTGTGCTTGGCGACATCTCAACGGGTGCTTCAAACGATATTGAAAGAGCAACCGAGATTGCACGAAATATGGTTACAAAGTACGGTATGAGCGAAAAAATCGGACCTATTGCTCTCGGCGGCGAAAATCACGAGGTATTCCTCGGCAAGAGCTATAATCAGGTTCGCAACTATTCCGAAGCCGTTGCTTCAAAGGTTGATGATGAGGTTGAAAGCATCATAAAAAATGCTTATGCAAGAACAGAAAAGCTTCTTACTGAGCATATTGATAAGCTTCATTCTGTTGCAAAGAAGCTCTTCCTTGAAGAGAAGATGAGTGGCGAAGAGTTTATTGAAATAATGAACGGCACAAACGAATTTTCTGCTGCCGCAGAAGAAACCGAAACAGTAACAGAAACAACCGAAGAATAAAAAATGCCCCGCATCGGATTCCGATGCGGGGCTTGTTGCTTTTAGTTGAGCTTTGTGAGCGTTTCCATAACATAGTTGCCGAAATCTTCGCAGGTTGCACCGTCTGCTCTGCCGGTGATATGAAGCTTCTTTTCTTCATACATACAGATGTCAAGAGCTCTTTCAAGCTTGTCTGCCTCTGCCTGCTTGCCGATATGTGAAAGAAGCATAACTGCTGCACGGAGCATTGAGCAGGGGTCTGCATACTTGCCTCTGCCTTCTCTCATCATTCTGGGAGCAGAGCCATGGATTGCTTCAAACATAGCATATTTCTTGCCGATGTTTGCACTGCCTGCGGTGCCGACGCCGCCCTGGAATTCAGCAGCTTCGTCGGTGATGATGTCGCCGTAAAGATTGGGAAGAACGAACACCTTGAAATCTGTTCTTCTCTTCTTGTCAATAAGCTTTGCGGTTGTTATATCAATATACCATTCATCGGTTGTGATTTCGGGATAATCTTTTGCAACCTCTTTGCAAAGGTTGAGGAATTTACCGTCTGTGGTCTTGATAACGTTTGCCTTCTGAATGATTGAAACTCTTTCTTTCTTGTTTCTTCTTGCATAGTCATATGCAAGCTTTGCAATTCTCTTTGTGCCCTCTGTTGTTGTAACAACAAAGTCCATTGCAAGGTCGTCTGTAACGTGAATACCCTTTGAACCAACAGCGTATGCACCCTCGGTGTTCTCTCTGAAGAAGGTCCAGTCAATGCCTTCTTCGGGCACCTTAACGGGGCGGAGATTTGCAAAAAGATCAAGAGCCTTTCTCATAGCAACGTTTGCACTTTCAATGTTGGGCCAGGGGTCGCCCGCCTGAGGAGTTGTTGTGGGTCCCTTGAGAATAACGGGGCACTTTTTAAGCTCTTCAAGCACATCATCGGGAATTGCCTTGTTAACGGCAACTCTGTTTTCAATGGTAAGACCGTCAATGGTCTTGAATTCGATTTTGCCTGCGTCAACATCATCCTTGAGAAGGAAAGCAAGAACTCTTGCAGCTTCGTTTGTGATGATGGGGCCGATGCCGTCGCCGCCGCAAACACCGATTGTGAGTTTATCAAGGGTTGAATAATCAATAAAATCGCCCTGCTGCTTGATTGCGTCGCTTCTTGCATCCTGCTCTCTGATAAGAGCTTCAAACTTTTCAACAGCAGCTTTAATCTGTAATTCAGTCATATTTATTTCTCCTTATTTTGCCTGCTTTTTGGTGTAATTCAGAAGTCCGCCTTCAAGAATCATAGCGGTCTGTCTGTCTGAATAATCATAGCAAAGCTCATATTCTTCATTCTTGGTTATGTTCTTGATAACAACCTTTTTGCCGTTTGCAATGCAGTCACGGATATTATCAAGAGCAAGAATATCGTCTGTATCAATCTTATCGTAATCATCTGCATTTGCAAATGTGAAGGGCATAATGCCTGCGTTTATAAGGTTTGCACAGTGAATTCTTGCAAAGGATTTTGCGATAACCGCTTTGATTCCGAGATAGAGGGGAACAAGTGCGGCGTGCTCTCTCGATGAGCCCTGACCGTAGTTTGCACCGCCTATAATGAAGCCCTTGCCTGCAGCCTTGCAGCGTTCTGCAAAGTGCTCGTCACACTGCTTGAAGCAGAAGTTTGAAAGGAAGGGAATGTTTGAACGGTAGGGGAGAATTTTTGCACCGGCGGGCATAATGTGGTCGGTTGTGATGTTATCGCCAACCTTGAGAATTGCGGGAGCCTCAATGCTTTCGGGCAGCTCAACGCTTGTGGGGAAGGGCTTGATGTTGGGGCCGTATTTGATTTCAACCGAATCAGCCTCTTCTGCCGAAGCGGGCTCGATAATCATATTATCATTGATAATGAAACGCTCGGGCATATTGATTTCGGGCATCTCGCCGAGTGTTCTGGGGTCTGTGAGATAGCCTGTGATTGCCGATGCGGCGGCAACCTCGGGGCTTACAAGATAAATTCCCGCATCTGCGGTGCCTGAACGGCCTTCAAAGTTTCTGTTGAAGGTACGAAGCGAAACACCCTTTGACTGCGGTGACTGACCCATACCGATGCAGGGGCCGCAAGAGCATTCAAGAAGTCTTGCACCTGCCGAAAGAATATCGGAAAGAGCACCGTTGAGTGAAAGCATATTAAGAACCTGCATTGAACCCGGTGAGATTGCAAGGCTTACGTTGGGGGCAACCTTCTTGCCCTTAAGAATTGCCGCAACCTTAAGAAGGTCAAGCAAAGAGGAGTTTGTGCAGGAGCCTATGCATACCTGGCTTATTTCAATGTTGCCGATTTCTTCAACGGTTTTAACATTATCGGGCATATGAGGCATTGCAGCCATGGGAGCAAGAGTTGAAAGGTCAATATCGATGATTTCATCATAAACTGCATCTTCATCGCTCTTGAGCTCAGACCAATCTTCTTCACGGCCCTGAGCCTTAAGGAATGCCTTGGTGATTTCGTCTGAGGGGAAAACGGAGGTTGTTGCACCGAGCTCCGCACCCATATTTGTTATGGTTGCTCTTTCGGGAACAGAAAGAGTTTTAACACCCTCGCCGCCGTATTCAATGATTTTGCCAACGCCGCCCTTAACTGACATAATGCGAAGCACTTCAAGAATAACATCCTTTGCACCAACCCAGGGTGAAAGCTTGCCTGAAAGGCGAACAAGAGTCATTTTGGGCATTGTTGTGTAGTATGTGCCGCCACCCATTGCAACAGCAACATCAAGACCGCCAGCACCGATTGCAAGCATACCGATGCCGCCGCCCGTGGGAGTGTGGCTGTCGGAGCCGATAAGTGTTTTGCCGGGCTTGCCGAAACGCTCGAGATGGAGCTGATGGCAGATGCCGTTACCGGGCTTTGAGAAAAGAAGACCTCTTTTCTTTGCAACGCTCTGAATGAATCTGTGGTCATCTGCGTTTTCAAAGCCGTTCTGCAGAGTATTGTGGTCGATATATGAAACCGAAAGCTCTGTGCGTACTCTTTCAACGCCCATTGCTTCAAATTCAAGATATGCCATAGTGCCGGTTGCGTCTTGGGTGAGGGTCTGGTCGATTTTTAATCCAATCTCTGTGCCGGGAATCATTTCGCCGCTTACGAGATGGCTTTTAATGAGTTTTTGTCCTATAGTGAGTCCCATATCTATTCTCCTTAAAAAATATACCTTAATATTGTAGTGCAAGGCAAAGCCTTTGTCAAGGGTAAAGAGTTATAAAATAAACAATGGACAAAAGCGGCAATTTGTGTTATTGTTTAAAAAAGAAAGGGTGATTTTATGTTTTATAAAATTGAAAATGAATTTCTGAAGTGCGAAATCGATGATATGGGTGCACAGCTTCATTCGCTTGTTTCAAAGGAAAACGGCAAGGAATATATCTGGTACGGCAAAACCGAAATATGGTATGGCCAGGCACCCGTGCTTTTTCCCATAATCGGTCAGCTTATCAACGATAAATTTTTATATAACGGCAAGGAATATACAATGCCCAAGCACGGCATTGCAAGAAAGCTTCCGTTCAATGTTAAAGAATGCTCGGGTGCAAAGGCGGTTTTCAGCCTTGAAAGCGACGAGAACACACTCAAAGGCTATCCGTTTGATTTTGAGCTTCTTCTCACCTTTGAGCTTTGCGGAAAATCGCTTGTAAACACAATGACGGTTATCAATAAAACCGACGGCGATATGTATTTCTCAATCGGTGCACATCCCGGATTCAACTGTAATATCGGCGATGTTATTGAATTTGAATATCCCGAAACCCTTGAAACAGAGCGTATCGACAGCGAAAATCTGCTTATTCCCGAAAAGTTCCCCGTTATTGAAAACAGCCGTGAAATCGAAATAACCGAGGATGTTTTCAAAAAGGATGCCCTTATTCTTTCAAATATCAAATCCGAAAAGCTCCGCATAAAAGGCGAAAATGAAATTGAATTCACCTTCGGCAAATGCCCCGTGCTCGGTATCTGGGCAAAGCCCGGTGCACCCTATGTGTGCATTGAGCCTTGGTATGGCATTAATGACGGCAGAGAGGTTGTTGATGATTTCTCAAAGAAGAGAGAAATTCAGCATCTTGATAAAGGCGAAATCTTTGAATATGCATGGAAAGCAGAAATAATCAAGTAAAAGCAAAACCCGTTGACTTCCGGAAGTCAACGGGAATTTTTTTATCCGAAAAGAGTTTCCGCAAATCTTACCGCACCCATTGCATCGGGCGAGAAGCTGTCTGCACCAATCATTTCGGCATATTCATTTGTCATAACCGCACCGCCTACCATAACCCTGCATTCGGGTGCTTCGGCACGAAGAAGCCTGATTGTTTCCTCCATTGCGGGCACGGTTGTTGTCATAAGAGCACTCAGCCCCACAAGCTTCACGCCGTTATTTTTAACCGCTTCAGCTACTGCTTCGGGTGCAACATCCTTGCCGAGGTCGATAACGTCATAGCCGTAGTTTTCAAGAAGCACCTTAACAATGTTTTTGCCTATATCGTGAATATCGCCCTTTACGGTTGCAATAACGATTTTTCCTTTTTTGCTCTGACCCGAGGGTATTGCAGATTTAACCGCTTCAAAAGCCTGCTTTGCAGCTTCGGCACTCATAAGAAGCTGAGGCAGATAAACCTTCTTTTCTTCAAAACCCTTGCCAACCGTGTTGAGGGCGGGGATTATCATTCCGTCTATAATTTCCATAGGCGAAACGGTTTCCAATGCCTTTGCGGCAAGAGTGCCCGATTGCTCCTTCAAGCCTTTAATGATTGACTGTTCAAGCGTAACATCGGCAGTCTGAACAGAGGGCTTTGAAGCTTCGGGAGATAATGCGGATGCGAATTCTATATAGTCTGAACAGTTGGAATCATAGCCTTTAAGAGCCATAAAGCAATGCCAGGCTTTCATCATTTCTTCCGAAAACGGATTGATTATTGCACAGTTCAGACCGCACTGCATCGCCATAGTGTAAAAAACGGAATTTATATCTGCTCTGTTGGGCAGACCGAAGGAAATATTTGAAACCCCGAGCGAGGTCTTAATGCCTTTTCCGTTAAGCTTTTTAACCGCTTCAAGAGTAATATTTGCACTCCTTGAATCGCTTGAAACTGCCATTGCAAGCGGGTCAACAATAATATCTTTTTTGTCTATTCCGTATTCCGAAGCACGGGCGATAATTTTTTCTGCAATCTCAATTCTGCCCTCTGCCGTGTCGGGAATTCCGCTTTCGTCAAGGGTAACTGCTATTGCAACGCCGCCGTATTTTTTGATAAGCGGAAAAACGGCATCCATACTCTCTTTTTTGCCGTTAACGGAATTTATCATTGCCTTGCCGTTATAAATTCTCATTGCTTTTTCCATTGCTTCAATGTTAACCGTGTCAATCTGCAAGGGCAAATCAATAACCGTCTGAACGCAGCGGATAACTCTTTCCATCATTTCAGACTCGTTGATTTCGGGCAGACCAACATTAACATCAAGCACGGAAACGCCTTTTTTATTTTGTGCTATTGCTTCATTGAGAATATAGTTTATATCATTTTCACGCAAGGCTTCCTTAAATCGTTTTTTGCCCGTGGGATTGATTCTTTCGCCTATAATAACGGGTATTTCACCGATTTCAACTGCGTGAGTATATGATGAAACAAGGGTGTGATTTTTCTTTTCGGGCAAGCGGAAGGGGAGGGCTTTTGTTTTCTCAACAGTAAGCCTTATATGCTCGGGAGTTGTGCCGCAGCAACCGCCGATTATTGTTGCACCGTCAGCAACTATTTCGCACATAATATCCGAAAATTCTTCGGCATCAACATCAAAAACGGTTTTTCCGTTTTCACTTCTGGGTAAGCCTGCATTTGGATTAACTATAATGGGAACACTTGCGTATTTTGCAAGAATCGGAACAATTTCTTTCATCTGCCTTGGACCGAGAGAACAGTTCATTCCTATTGCGTCTGCACCCAAACCTTCAAGCAGAGCTACCATTGAAACGGGGTCTGCACCTGTCATAAGCTTTTGATTTTCATCATAAACGGTTGTTACAAAAACGGGCAAATCGCAGCTTTCTTTTGCCGCAAGCAGAGCCGCTTTTGCTTCGTAAGCATCATTTATTGTTTCAATAAGAATGAGGTCGGCACCTGCTTTTGCACCGATTTTAACGGTTTCGGAGAAAATCGCAACAGCCTCTTCAAACGGCAAATCACCAAGAGGCTCAAGCATTTTTCCCAGAGGGCCAACATCAAGAGCAATATATGCATCATAACCCTCGCACGCAGTCCTGGCGTTTTTTATTGCGGAGGTTATAATTTCCTCAAGATTATCAAATTTAAGTCTGTTTGCACCGAAGGTGCAGGCGGTAATAATCTCGGCACCTGCCTCAAGATAAAGGCGGTGCATTTTTATTATTTTATCGGGATTTGTGAGATTCCACATTTCGGGAAGCTCGCCTGCCTGCAATCCCCACGACTGAAGAAGGGTGCCTGCCCCGCCGTCAACATATGTTATGCCGTTTCTGATTTTTTGAAGAATGTTCATTTTAACCTCTTATCTGTACGGACAGTTTTCCGATTTGCAAATCATACATCCGGGTCCGCTGCATTTATTTTTATCTTTGCCGATACCGATTATTGCGGTAACGGATTTTGAGGGTGACATCATAAGACTTTCATTCAACGAAAGACCGATATTCTTTTTTGCATCAAGCAAATCAAGAAGCTGCCTCTGGCATTCAAGCGGCAAATCGCCGTATCCCGGGCTGAAGCGGGGGCGAAGAAATTCGCAGTTTTCAAAATTGCTGTTGAATTTATCGCAGAAGGCTTCGATTGCCGCCGAGCCGACGCAATCGGAAACAATGCCCTTCAACGGTGAAATGACCGAGTTTTTTGCAATAATTCTTTGACTTTCGCTTCCCGCAGTTGCGGCAAAAATATATGCGTTTTCGCATCCGTCAAGATTTTTTTCAAGAGATTTACTGCAAAATTTCAGATTTTCCAAAGAAACACCGTCAGTGCACTCAATCGGTAAAACGGTATAGCACGCTCTGAAAACAACATTTTCGCAGAATTCACGGATGCAATCTTCAATCAGCAAATCTGTTGAAGAATCAAGCTTTATGCCGTAGTATCCGAGATATATTCCAATATCTTTTTTGCTCAATTCAAGCTCTTTGCAGGGCTTTTTGTATATGTTAATCATCAGATAATTCCTTCAAGGTTTTTCTGTATCTGCATTGCAACATCGGGCTTGTTCATCGAATAAACGTGAACGGCATTTATTCCGTTTGAATAAAGGTCAATAATCTGCTCTGTTGCATAAATGATTCCCGCACGCTTCATTGCAACGGGATTATCGCCGAAGCGGTCAACAAGACGCAGAAATCTTCTGGGCAGAACCGTTCCCGAAAGCGAGCATATGCGTTTTATCTGTGTGGGGTTTGTAACGGGCATAATGCCGGGGATAACGGGCACGGTTATGCCCGCTTCTCTGATTTTATAAAGGAAGTTATAAAGAATATCGTTGTTGAAAAACATCTGCGTTGTAAGGAATTCGCAGCCTGCATCAACCTTGATTTTCAGATTTTTAATATCCTGCGTAAGACCGCTGCTTTCCGTGTGACCCTCGGGGTAACAGGCACCGCCTATGCAGAAGCCGCCGCAGGATTTTATTTCGTTAACAAGGTCGCTTGCGTGAACAAAATCAAGGCTTTCTGCAGTAACACCCGCAGGCAGGTCGCCTCGGAGTGCAAGAATATTTTCAATTCCTTTTTCTTTGATTTCCGCAAGGTAGCTGCGGATTTTTTCTTTTGAAGCACTCACGCAGGTCAGGTGGGCAATCGGAGTAACTCCGTTTGCAAGAATCGACTGCGCAACGTCGAGAGTGTAGGTGCTTGTTGAGCCTCCCGCACCGTAGGTAACGCTCATAAAATCGGGCTTTAATGCGGCAATTTCAAGTGCTGCACCCTTTATGCTTTCATAGCTTTCGCTGTTTTTCGGCGGAAAAACCTCAAAAGAAAGAACGGGTTTTTCGCTTTTTATTATTTCTGATATTTTCATTTTCAATTCCTTATTTCTTTTTAAAAATTATGAGCTTGCTGAAAATATAATTGAGAACAACAACAATAAACTGAACAAATATTTTTGCGATAAATTCGTTGAATGAAAGAAGCGTAACGGTAACAAACATAAACAAAAGCTCAACAAGAAGAGAGAAAACTCTTGCTCCGATGAATGCAACAAATTCTTTGCCCGCAACCGAAGGCTTCCAGCTCTTTGATTCAAAAACAACGAGCTTGTTTGTTATGAATGCAAAAATAACCGCCGCTACCCACGCAATGACCGTTGCATCAAGATAATCCGTGCCCTTGCCGAGAAGTGCAAGAATTTTTTCGCTTTCCGCAGAGGAGAAAACGGCATTGAAAATTCCGTCCCATCCGATTGAAATAAAAATCTTTTTTGTAATGTAAAAAACAACAAGATTAACAACCGTTGTCAGAGCTCCGAAAACAACATAGGTTATTATTTCTCTTGTGAAAAGCTTATCAATAAGCTTGCCGATAAAGGATTCCTTTTTAAAGACTTTAAAAAGAAGCTCCCTGATTTTATCAATCATAATATTCCCCCGTATAATAATGATACAAATTATTTTAAAACAAATTAAATATAAAGTCAATAAATGCTTGCATTTTTAATATGTTATGTTAAAATAATAGGATAGAGTGAGATGATTCGAACTCCAGCGAGGTAAAATAATGAAATTATCACATAAGAGCGAAAACCGGATACATCTTATCGATGAAGCAAGAGGCTTTGCTGTTTTTTGTATGATATTTTATCATGCATTTTATTTGATTTATTCTTGCTTCGGCAAGGTAGCGGCATATGAGATTTTTATGTTTTTTATGCCCGTTGAGCCTATTTTTGCAGGGCTTTTTATGTTTGTTTCGGGTATTTCAACAAGCCTTTCGGGCAGCAACCTCAAAAGGGGATTGATACTTCTCGGCGTGGCACTCGGATTTACCGCAGTCACTGTGTTTGTAATGCCTGCAATGGGTTTTGCTGAATGTGAAATTTATTTCGGCATTCTTCATTTTCTCTCGTGTGCAATTCTTATTTTTGCATTATGCAAAAAGTTTATCAAAAAAATTCCGCCCTTTGCGGGGATTTTGCTTTGTGCGGTGCTTTATCCGTTTTTCAGCGGAATTGAAAGCGGCGTGTTAAGATACGGAAACCTTGTTGCCTTAGCCTTGCCTCAATCTCTTTATGAGAGTAATTGGCTTATGCCGCTTGGTTTTTATTCGGATTCTTTTTTCTCTGCGGATTATTTTCCGATATTACCGAATATTTTTATTTTTCTTGCGGGTGCATTTGCGGGAATTCATTTTGTTAAAAAAGGATTTCCCGAATGGAGTTTTCCCAAAAGAAACAGATTTTTCGGATTTCTCGGCAGAAATGCCCTGATTATATATATTGCCCATATGCCCGTGATTTTTGCAATATTTTACGGCATTGAGTTAATTATAAATTTGTTTAAATAGATAGGAGTATGTAATTATGAGTGAAGCATGCAGCGGAAACTGCGCAAGCTGTGCAAGCAACTGCGATTCAAGAAAAGAAGCCCAGGATATGAGAATACCCTGCGGCCCCTTCAGCAACGTTAAAAAGGTTATCGGCGTTGTAAGCGGCAAGGGCGGTGTAGGTAAATCGCTTGTAACATCAATGCTTGCAAGTGCAATGCAGGCAAGAGGAAATTCGTGTGCTGTTCTTGATGCCGATGTTACCGGCCCTTCAATCCCCAAATCGTTCGGAATTAAAGAAAGAGCAAAGGCTGATGAAACCGGTCTTCTTCCCGAAATCAGCAAAACGGGCATAAAGATTATGTCGGTAAACCTTCTTCTCGAAAACGAGGATTCGCCCGTAGTGTGGAGAGGCCCCGTTATCTCGGGCGTTATCCAGCAGTTCTGGAAGGATGTTGCCTGGGGCGATGTTGACTATATGTTTGTTGATATGCCTCCCGGAACGGGCGATGTTTCGCTCACCGTTTTCCAGAATCTTCCTGTTGACGGAATTGTTATTGTAACAACCCCGCAGGATCTTGTTACAATGATTGTTAAAAAGGCATACAATATGGCAAAGCTTATGAATATTCCCGTTCTCGGTCTTGTTGAGAATATGAGCTACACCGTATGCCCCGACTGCGGAAAGAAAATTAATGTTTTCGGCGAAAGCAAAATTGAAGAGGTTGCAAAGGAGCTTGATGTTCCCGTTCTTGCAAGAATTCCCATTGACCCCAACAACGCAGCTCTTGTTGATAAGGGTGCTGTTGAGCTCGTTAATGACGATTATGTTGCCGAAGCTGTTGATTTTTTGGCAAAAATGAATTAAAATTCAGATAAGTTTATTTTTCAGGAGTTGAAATAAAATGCTTGATATAAAGTTTTTAAGAGAAAACCCCGAGCTTGTAAAAGAAAATATTAAAAAGAAATTTCAGGATGGTAAGCTTGCTCTTGTTGATGAGGTTATTGAGCTTGATGCAAAATCAAGAGCAGTAAAAACAGAAGCAGACAGCCTCAGAGCAAACAGAAACAAGGTTTCAAAGGAAATCGGTGCTCTTATGGCTCAGGGCAAAAAAGATGAGGCTATGGCTGCCAAAATAAAAGTAACCGAATTTTCAGAAAGACTTGCCGAATGCGAAAAGCTTGAGGCAGAGTATTCCGAAAAGGTAACAAAGATAATGATGATTATTCCCAACATCATCGACCCCAGCGTGCCTGTCGGTAAGGATGACAGCGAAAATGTTGAGGTTACAAAATACGGTGAGCCCGTTGTGCCCGAATTTGAAATTCCTTATCACACCGATATTATGGAGCGTTTCAACGGTATCGACCTTGATGCTGCAAGAAACGTTGCAGGCAACGGCTTCTATTATCTTCAGGGCGATATTGCACGCCTTCATTCAGCCTGCATTTCCTATGCAAGAGATTTTATGATTGACAGAGGTTTCACCTATTGCGTGCCTCCCTTTATGATTCGCAGCAATGTTGTAACGGGTGTTATGAGCTTTGCCGAAATGGATGCTATGATGTATAAGATTGAAGGCGAAGATCTTTATCTTATCGGCACAAGTGAGCATTCAATGATAGGTAAATATATTGATACTATCGTTAATGAAGACACTCTTCCTCACACTCTCACAAGCTATTCACCCTGCTTCCGCAAAGAGAAAGGTGCTCACGGTATTGAGGAAAGAGGCGTTTACAGAATTCATCAGTTCGAGAAGCAGGAAATGATTGTTGTCTGCAAGCCCGAAGACAGTATGATGTGGTTTGATAAGCTCTGGCAGAATACCGTTGACCTTTTCCGTTCACTTGATATTCCCGTAAGAACTCTTGAATGCTGCTCAGGCGACCTTGCAGACCTCAAGGTTAAATCCTTTGATGTTGAGGCATGGTCACCCAGACAGAAAAAATATTTTGAGGTCGGCTCCTGCTCAAACCTCGGCGATGCTCAGGCACGCAGACTCAAAATCAGAGTTAACGGCAAAGACGGCAAATATTTTGCTCACACACTCAACAACACCGTTGTTGCTCCCCCCAGAATGCTCATTGCATTCCTTGAAAATAACCTCAACGAAGACGGCAGCGTAAATGTTCCCGTTGCTCTTCGTCCTTATATGGGCGGCAAAGAAAAACTTGTTCCAGTTAAGTAAAAGTAAGGAGAGATTAATATGTGGTTAGCAATAAAATCCGTTATTTCGCTTGTAATATCCCTTCTTCTCACAGTTTTTCCAAACAGTGCATTACTCGGAAGCTTTGATATTCTTCAGTTTGCAACCAAAGAGGATGATTGCCTTTTAAATGCTTCCATTGTTTCGGATATACATATTGATGTTGACTGGCCGATAGGTGAGTGGATTTGGGCAAACGGACTTAATGACATTGAGCGTTCGGTTGATACAATCGATGCGCTTATCGTTTCGGGCGACCTTACCAACTACGGTGACGGTCCTTCAATGGAAAGCTTTTATAACATAATGGCTGAAAGCCCCTGTGCAGAAAACTGGGTTATCGCAATGGGCAACCACGATGTGGGCCACGTTGAAGATACAACTCAGGAGGGTGCAAGGCAGCGTTTTGTTGACCTTTATAATGAGCTTAATCCTGCGGGCGAGCAGATTGACAAAGCATATTATAAAACAGATATAAACGGCTACCGTTTCGTTGTTCTTGTTGATGACGGTGAGGATACCTGGGATCATCCCGATATGGCAGAGGAGCAGTATCAGTTCCTTGATGATTCTCTTGCAGAAGCTGCCGACAGAGGCTTGCCTATGTTTGTTGTTTGCCACGTTCCCGTTGAAGGCGTTAACGGTCAGGATAAAATCTGGGAAGACGGCGGTCTCGGCGATTGCAGCGACAGAGTGCAGTCAATCCTCGAAAAATATGAGAATGTATTCTTTATCAGCGGCCACGTTCATACAGGCATCAACGGACCTCTTGTTGAAAATGCATTCGGCTTCTCCTGCGTTGAAACAATCAACGGCGTTAACTATATCAATCTTCCCACATATATGATTATCAACAGATACGGTGTGCCCTGGGGCGGTATGGGCTTCCAGATGGAGGTTTATGAGGATGAGGTTCTCTTCAGAGCAAGAAACTTCGGCTCGTCAAAGTGGTATCCCGTATATGACCATTCGGTAGACCTTGTATAAAACATTTTAAGGCATAGCTTCGGCTATGCCTTTTTTGTTGCATTGCGAAAAAACTTTCACAAACTTTAATATTCCAAAACGGAATATAGCAATTTGTTTGTGCGATTACAACAAAAACAGACCACGCTGTTTTAGCAGGTTGCACAAAATAAAATGCAATGTTAAATTAAAAATGTAAACCCTCAATAATTTTTCAAAACCATTTCTTTGTATAGTTTGCACAAATGTAAGTGCGGTTATTTGTGCAAAATCACTTGACTTTTTTGAAAATATGCGTATAATAAAGACATACCAAACAGAAAGGAATGAATGTGATGAGGTATGAAGTAATCGAGAAAGAGTTTGAAGCAAATCTTCTTAAGGAGATTGAAAGTGAAAAAAAATTTATGACTTTCAACAAGTTTGTAAAAATTCTTAAGCTCAACGCATTGCTCAGCCGTTGAGCTAATCACTCAAAAACATCGCCCTTGTGCGATTTTATATAATCCGAACGGATATATTTCCGTGTCGGAAACCTGAAAAACAATGCAGACCGAACGGTATTCGCCGAACGGTCTGCTTTTTTGTTGTTCTTTTGTTATAATGTACCTATGCCGAGACTAACCGAAAGAGCCCGGTCAACTCTGTTCATATCCTGCTCGTCAAGAATTCCCATCTTTTCGCGAAGCCGTTTTTTGTCAAGGGTGCGAACCTGCTCCAGAAGAACAATGGAATCCTTGGCAAGACCGCAGCCGTCGGCATTAACCCTTATATGAGTAGGCAAACTCGTTTTGAACCGCTGGCTTGTTATTGCAGCGGCAATAACCGTGGGGCTGAATTTGTTGCCAACATCGTTCTGAACAATAAGCACGGGTCTTGTGCCGCCTTGTTCAGAGCCGATAACGGGACTTAAATCAGCATAATAAATCTCTCCCCGTTTAACGGTCACTTTGTATCACTCTCCGTTTTTGCTGTTGTTGTGTTATTATTTTGGGCATACGGCAGGTAAAATAAACATTGATTTGAAATCGGGGAGCAAAAAATTTCAAAAATTGCCTGTCCGCATATTACAGTATATTCGGATTTGTGATTTATGCTAAAAAACCGTCAGTTCAAACTGACGGTTTTTCTTTTTAATCTGCTATTTTTTTCCATTCTTCAACAAGTCTGTCAATACTCCATGCGGCATTTGCGGGGCTTGTTGACGGCAGACAGACTGCCTTGATTTTTGTTTTCGGATATGTATATTTGTTATAATATTTTTCCGCTGTTTTTCCGTTGACAAATATTTTATCAACCTTGCTGTTGTTGAGGATAACCGAAAGGTCGTTTGCGGTAACATTTTCTATTGAACTGTCTGAGCTGCCCTTTATTTCGCACGAGGCTATAACATCCCACATCGCAATTCCGTTTTTCAGCATCATTTCTCTTTTTTCTTCAACGGTTTCAGGCTTGTTTTCACCGAGTATTTTTGCAACGACTGCCCAATATCTGTTTTGCGGATGACCGTAGAAAAATGCAGCTTCCCTTGATTTGACGGAGGGGAACGAACCGAGAATTAGAATTCTGCTGTTTTCATCATAAAGCGGGGGAATGGGGTGGATTATAAAGTTTTTCTCACTTGACATATTTTTTCAGAACCTTTGAAATCGGAGTGTAAATTGCAAAAGTTGCAACCGAATTAATAACTGCTTTGAGTATGTTGAAGGGAAGAATTGCTGGAATGAGCATCTGAACAACTGCCTGCGTTCCAGCACCGAGGAATATGCCCGTGAAAATAAGATTAAGCGGAATCATTGCAATAACCATTGCCAGAGAGCCTGCCGCAAGACCTGCAACGAGCGATTTTGAATTCTTTTTTTTCTTATAGATATTTGACGAAATCAGCACAAGAACACCCGATGCGGCAAAGTGCATAACAAAGCCTATCCAGCCGCTTGATGCACTCACGGTCAATGCCTGAATAAGGCATACGGCAAGCAGAATAACCATACCGTGAACGGGTCCGAGAAGCATTGAACCGATTAAAACGGGAATATCCGCAGCATCATATTCAAGAAACGGTGCGGCGGGAATAAGCGGCATACGGATAACATAGAGCGAAACTATGGAAAGTGCCGTCAGCATTGCCATTATTGCGGTTTTGAGCGTGTTGTTGAGTTTAACGTTTTTCATTGCTTTTTCTCCTTTTCAAATGGGGTGAAAAAAGAAAACACCCTGCAAAATGCAGGGCGG
The DNA here is from genome assembly GCA_937880805.1 of uncultured Clostridia bacterium. GTDB lineage: Bacteria > Bacillota > Clostridia > Oscillospirales > Acutalibacteraceae > CAG-177. The sequence continues at coordinate 16,131 of CALGRR010000123.1, read as the reverse complement.
CAAATGCTTTGATATTAAGCATTCTCTTTCATCCGGACTATAACCGTCGGTTGCGGAATTTCACCGCATCAACTGCAATTATACTTTTTGAAACAGTAATTAATATGGTTTTGAAAGGAATATTTACGCCACATCATCGTTGAAAATCTTTGAAATAGCCTCGTATTCCTGCAGATTTTCGCCTTGCTGTGACGAAAATCTTCTCTTTCAAAACTGCTTCGCATCTGAAATGCAATAGGTTGCGTGCAGTCGGGCATTTCTTCGATGCAGGCATACTGCCGTATGGCAAAGAGAAAAATGCTCGAATGTGCGTAAGATATTGTATTTCAGACATATGAGATTACTGTTCCAAAAAGTATACCGCCCTCTTGACAAACATAAAAATGTGTGATAAAATTCATTAAACAGTTAAGTTAAATGTTAAATGAGGGAGGCGGTTATTTGAGTTTGCAGAATACTTTGCGTGCCTTGGCAGACCCTACAAGAAGAGAAATTCTCAATCTTCTCAAAGAAAAAACCTTGTCTGCGGGCGAAATATCCGAAAGCTTTTCAATAAGCTTCGCCGCGGTTTCACGCCATCTTTCCGTGCTCAAGGAAGCTGATTTGATAAGAGATGAGCGTGACGGAAAATTTATTTATTACACTATCAACACATCGGTGCTTGAAGAAATTATGCTTTGGATTACCGATCTGAAAGGAGATACCTCTGATGATTAAGAATAATTTGAAAACAATGATTATAACTTCAATCATAATTCTGCTTCCGATTCTTGCGGGCTTGATTCTCTGGGATAAGCTGCCCGAAGAAATACCTACCCATTTCAACTCGCAGGGCGTTGCCGACAGCTTCAGCAGCAAGCCCTTTGCCGTTTTTGCATTGCCGCTTTTTCTGCTTGCCGTTCATTGGATTTGCCTCGCTGTTTCATCTCTTGACCCGAAAAGCAAAAATATAAACGGAAAAGCCCTCACTCTTGTTTTATGGATTTGCCCCGTGCTTTCACTTCTGATGGGCAGTATTATTTATGCTTTTGCATTGGAATTTGAGTTTAATATAAATTTCATTATGAATATATTCTTCGGGCTTCTGTTCATAGTAATCGGCAACTATATGCCCAAATGCAAGCAAAGCTACACAATGGGAATTAAAATTCCGTGGACTCTCGACAGCGAAGAAAACTGGAATTACACACACCGACTTGCGGGAAAGCTGTGGGTTATCGGCGGTTTTCTGATAATTTTTACGGGATTTTTAAAACAGTATTGGATTTTTGCAGCAATAACTGCTATAATGGTAATTGTTCCGATAATCTGCTCTTACAGATTTTATGTAAAGCACGATAAAAACAAGCAGAACAATTAAATCAACACGGAGGATATTGCTATGATTTTTGACAAAATTGAAAACCTCAGACTTTATTCGGCTATGTGTGAAGGCTTTGAGCTTATTGAAAAGTTCATTGCCGAAAACGATATGAAGACTCTCCCCTGCGAAAGCTATGAGGTTGGCGGCGGAATCAAAGTCAGCCTTGCTGAATACGAGCCCGGTGCCGGCGGAGAATTTGAAGCTCACCGTGAATTCAACGATTTGCAGTATGCAATTACGGGCGGCGAAACAATAGAGGTTATTCCCCTTGCTTGTGCAAAGGATTCCGGCGGATATGAGCCCGACATTGAGTTTTTTGCATCACAGACCTGCGAAAGCACAAAGGTTTCGCTTGAAGAGGGCACCTTCGCTTTTCTTGCACCCGGCGATGCACACAGACCCGGAGTTAAGCTCAACAGCGAAAAAATCAAAAAAGCGGTATTTAAAATTCCCGTATAACAGCAAAAGGCTTGCAGAGATTTAAACCTCTGCAAGCCTTTTTTCTCACTAAAAAGCATCAATAAAATTCGCAGCCGTCATACATATCCGAAAACCAGAGCATTTCAGATGAGTTTTCCGCATCAAACACAAGCTTTGCTTCACCTTCGGCGGTTGAAGCTTTCGGGTCATCCTTATCTTTTTGAACCATATCAAACACATAGGTAAACTTGCCGTCATCGGTTCTGAGGGTCATTCTGTCATTCTCTATTGTATATTCCCCCATTCCGATATAACTGCTGTATGCGGAGAATGTGAACTGAAACATACCGTTATCATATAAGCTTATACTCGGTTTGATTATTTCTTTTGAATCCCTGAAAACACAAAGCCTTACAAGCTCGGCATTTGCCGTGCCTCTGTTTGGATACTGAACAGAGCTGATTAACGCATCTATTCTTTCTGAATCTGCGGTGTCTTCTTTTGAAACTCTTATCGCAACAAGCCAGCCTTCCATTGCGGTATCGCCGCCTTCGGGGTCAATTTCTGCGATATTTACGGTGATTATACCTTCAGATTTTGTGATATTATCAACGGTGTATCGGTGGGCGGTTGTTGATGATGAAGTATATGCAAGCAGAAGAGTTGAAGTGTTGAAGAATTCTTCGTTATATTCCTCTTTTACTTCATTAAATGAAGGTGCATCGGGATAAGAAATATCAAAGCCCATAAATCCGTTCATTTTCTGCATAAAAGCTTGCAGTTCGCTGACATCTTCAATCTTCACCACGGGCAAAAACTGCACGCTGTTCAAAATTATATGAGACGGAATACCGTATGTTTTGATTATTTCGCTGTAGGTTTTCTCGTTGTAACCCACGGGTATGCAATGCCAGCTTGCCGAAAGATTTTTAACAACAGGATTTTTCTGATGCTCGTTTATAAATTTCTCAACATCGTTCTGGCGGATGTCAATCTGAAAATCCCAGGCATCGCTTGCGTGAAGATAGATATACATAGGCTCTGTTGCAAGGTCGGTGCCGCCGATTAAAAGAGTAAACATCTCGTCTATATCATACTGCCTGATATATAAACCCGAGCCCGTTTCAACATATCTGAATTCTTCAAAATCCGACCAGGTGAGCTTATCTTTTTTATAGGAAAGAATAACAACATCGGAAAGCGTAAGCGGTCTGCTTTTAACGGTGGCGTTGAATTCCTCAATGGAGCTGTATCGGGAACGGTCAATTCCGAAATGCTCCATTGCCAAAGCCTCGCACCTTGCAATCTGCTGTTTTACATATCGCTGAGAATCAATTCCTTTATTGTGAAGATAAAGCGGAAACTTATCCTTTATATCTTTGGCATAGTAGGAACCGTCTCTCGGCTCCCAATATTCAACGAGCTTATATCCGCCGTTTTCTTTTCTGACAGTTATTGCTGTCGGAATATGGGCTCCGCTTTCTTTCTTAAGAATACCGTCAAAGCTGTATTCCTGATACATAACCCAGAGATAAAGCGTTGTTTCGCCAAAGAATTTTCTTTTGCCCAAAACCTCATAGTCAACGCAGCAGGCATAATTCACGCTCTCTTCATTCTGGAAATGCTCTGCAATGCTGCAGTCTATGAATACGCTCAGTTCATCATCGAGCGAATTATCATACTCTGTATCTGCCGAGGGCTTTTTTACAAGGTTGAAAACGCTCATAATTCCGCCGTCGCTGAAGAACATAACAACTGCAACATCACCGTTTTTCTTATGGAAGAAAACATAATCTTTTTTGCCGTTATCATCAGATATTTCATAAGCCTTATGAATTCTGCCGATATTGATTCTTTTTCTGCCTTGTTCTTCAATCATAGAATTAAGCTCATTCACCGAAAAAACGGAATCCTTAAGCTCGCCGATATATTCGCCCTCGCCGTTGCCGTAATCCTTATATACTCCGCCCGTTGAGTTTATTCCGAAGCTCAAATCATTTTTATTTGTTTGCTTATCCTCTGTTACAACATCATCAAAAAGGCACTCGCCCGTTTCATATTTCGCATTGAAAATTGCCGAATTATCAACGGGATTTGTCAGAAAACAAACTGTAAGAACAGCACTTGCAATAACAGCAACAATGATAACCCAGAACGCAGGCTTTTTATAGTTAAGAACGGATTTTATTCTGCTCTTTACTCCCGTTTCGCCAAAGGCAAGCGGGCAGGCTGCTATTGATTTTCTCGGCACGCTGCAGTTAATGAGTGCATTGGAATAATCTTTTTTGATTTCTGCTCCCATTTCTTTTATAACCTTTTCATCGCAGGCAAGCTCAATATCTCTGCAAAGCAGGATATATGCAATCCATAAAAGAGGATTGAACCAATAAACGGTTAAAAGCATAAATCCGAGTGGCTTCCACCAATGGTCACGACGCTTGAGGTGTGCCTTTTCGTGAGCGATAACAAATTCCGCATCGGCTTCACTCATATCTGAAGGAAGATAAATACGGGGTTTAATCACACCGAAAATGAACGGAGAAGCTATTCTGTCGCAAAGCCAAATGTTATCTTTAAGCGGCATTGCTTCATTGAGCTTTTTGCTTATTTTAAAGCAGCTTATAACCATGTATATCAGCATCGCAAGCATACCAAGAATCCATATGCACGCAAGCAAGCCGAAATTATCCTTCAGCACGGAAACGCTGTTGGTTTCACGCATTGCACTTTCCACAACCGCATCAAAAATCTGCGACCCGCTGTTGACATTGCGGTAAATCAGGTTGCCCGATATATCGGGGCCCGATTTATAAATATTTGTAACGGGTAACGGCTCCGCACTCGGAACAAGGCTCAATGCACTTTCGATTGAAAAGGGCATAACAAGCCTTAATGCAACCATACCCCAAAGCACACAGCTTATCCATTTCGGAGCTTTTTTCAGCAGAAGTCTGATTAAAACAACCGCCAGAACAAACCACCCCGCCGTCAGACTGACATTGAAAAGCTGCATAAAAACCTGACCCAAGGAATGGAATAAATCAATCATTTTTATTCCTCCCCGTATTCATCAATCATTTTGCGAAGCTGTGCAACCTCATCGGGAGTTAAGTTTTTGCGTGCGGTAAAAGCCGCCAGAAAAGCAGGCAGAGAGCCGTCAAAGGTTTCTTCAACAAACTTTTCGCTCTGCATTGAATAAAACTCCTGCTTTGAAATCAGAGAAGTCACGGTTCCTTTGTTATTCTGAAAAATGCCCTTATCGCAAAGCCTTTTCAGAACGGTATATGTTGTTGATTTTTTCCACTTAAGTAATTCTTCGCTGCGTTTTGAAAGCTCGGTTGAAGAAATCGGCTCATTTTCCCATATTATATCTGCAAATTTCGATTCAACCGCACCCATCTGATAATCATTCATAGCAAAGTCCCCTTTCATTCTACATTTTGTAGACCATCTATATTCTACACGATGTAGACCGTTTTGTCAACAGCGTTAACAAAAATTTTAAAAAGGTTGCGGCAAGTATGTTTCAGCGGCATAAGCCGCCGTTTTATTTTCTGGAATACATACAGTAAAAAATAAAGCTTTCTTCATAATACGGCAAAACAAACATAAGCGGCAAAAGCAAAATTCCGCTTAAAAGCCACGGAAGAAAGCTGCATTTGAAAATAAAAATATCAAGCAGCTTCCCTTTCGTCTGAGCAACGCTCATTGAGATTGCATTTCTGACCGTAACCGCCTCGCTGCCCGCAAAATAATAAATCGCTTTTGAATATTTCTGAACGGATACACCGCAGAAAAGCAGCGACATAACAATCAGAATCACCGCACCGATAATATTGAGAATCAGCGAAGCAACGCTTACCGTTTTAAGCCTTACTCTCATATAAACCGCCGCCGAATATAACAGAGGCAAAGAAGAAAACGCAATAAAATGAAGCAGCTTCAGCCCTGAAACGCACGCTGCCAGAAAGCTGCCCTTTGCGGCTCTTTTCTTTGAAATCTTTGTTTTGACTATGCTTTTTTCGGATAACATCAGAAGCCTTGCCGAAAGCGAAAATTTCAGCACACACATAAAAACCGATAAAATCAAAACCGATACGGGCAAGGTAAATATAAGAATATTCATTTTTGCCGAAAGCTGATTTAGCAGAACTGTTAACAAAAGGAATATCAGCATAATTATTACCGCCGCAGCCGGCTCAATATAGTTGCCGGTCAATGCCGCCCTTGCGGAAAGCTTTGCATAGTTTTTCATAAAAATCACCAAAATAAAAATAGTCGGGAGAAGGCTCTCCCGACTATTTTTTGATAATTTTTTGTTTTTATTTAACGAAAACGGCTCTTATTTTATCGCCAACTGCAAATATTTTATTAAGAACGGGCATTGCGATTTTGTTGAAGGAATCATAATATGAATCTCCCTCTTCATATTCGGGAGCCTTCTCGCCTTCTGCAAAGTTACCCATAGGAAGCACTCTGAGATTGGGCTTATCGTTCTGAAGGAACTGGGGATATTTGGGGTTTGACCAAACATCATAGTATTCATCGGAATAAAGGAACCACTTATACATTTCACTTATGCCGTCGTGGCAATTTGAATGAAGCATACCCTTGATAAACCAGGTGTGTTCGGGCAGAACGCAGGTTGAAGCATCGATTTTGTTATCGGGTGAAAGGTGGTTGTGGCCGCAGTCTGCCTTGCAAACATAATCTTCACCGAGAGTTGAATCGTAATCTGCAACTGTGCCGCCTACGGAAGCATAAATGGTGTCAACGGTGTTGTCGCTGTCATTTTCCATTGATTCAATAAAGGGTGTTGCCTGAATATCATAGCCTGCAACTATCATAATCTTAAGCCCTGCATCAACGGCACCCTCAAGGATTTCTTCTGCCTTGCCCTGAACGTTATAATGATAGTAGTCAGCCTTTGCGATAAGACCCGCCTGGGTTTCGGGGTCAAGGTTAATTGCCTTTGCCTCTTCATAAACCGCATCGGGAACAAATGCCCAAAGGCCGAGAATTGTTCCGAAAACGGGGGTAAGAAGCTCATCAAAAATCTTATCCTGAAGCTCATCAAGAAGCTTTTCGGCAAATGAATAAACAACATCAACAAGACCGCTGTAGTAAAGTCCGTTAAAAAGGAAATAAAGAAGTGTGCTTCCGAAATCAACGGGAGGAAGGGCATCCACGCCGTAATCAAGAAGAGCACGGGGGTTAAGCTCAAGCTTTCTGCAAAGCAAATCGCCCGCCATTGATGTGCCGAGAATGGGGCAGCACTGGAAAATGCAGCCTGCAACATCATCATAGCCGTATTCGCTGAAATATGCCATTGCGGTTACGCCGCCCATTGAAGAAGCTCTGAAATAAACCTTATCGTGACCCGTAAGCTTCTTAACGTGCTGAATGAAAGCATCAAGCTGACCCGCAATTTCAATGGGGTCAAGACGCCAGTCATAGTGGAAATAATAGTCTCTGTCAACGCCGTGTGCGGGGTCTGTGGGAAGGTCGATTTTAACAGATACGTTTTCATATGAATTTCCGTTGCCGTCAAGAGCCATTGCACCCATCGCACTGTCAACAGCTTCAATAAGCACGTCTGCGAATTTATCGTAATTCCTTGTAATCGGAAGAGTTATAACTGCGGGTAAAACCTTGAGCACAATTCCGATAATTGTTTTTGTGTCGGGTCTGAAAAGAATTCTTTCGTCTTCGGTGTCTGCATTTTCATAAATATCGGTGTTGCCGAGAGGGCCTACATAGATTGTGGGCAAAACTCCGCAATCACATTCATCCGAAGCAAAGGCTGCGGGAACACAGACTGAAAAGAGCATTACCGCAGATAGAATAACAGCAATAAATTTTTTCATAAAAAACATCCTTTCTTTTGATGGATTATATTGTATCACATAATTTTTATTCATACAATAGTTATTTTTATTTAATATTCCGTTGCAAAACAGTACACAGTTGTGTTACAATGCATTCTATAAATAAAATCGGAGGAAGTTTATGGATTTATCTACCGAAAACAAACAATCCGGCATAACTCTGAACAAAAAAACGATTGCTCTCATTTGCATATTACTTGCAGGAATTATGGCTTTTGCCGGAGTTCTCACTCAGGTTATGCCCCGAGGCTTATATGACCTTGACGAAAACGGAAGCATAATAAACGGAACCTACCGTGAAATTGAAGATAAAATGCCGATATGGAAAATCTTCCTTGCCCCCGTTCTTCTCTTCGGCTCCGAAAGCTCGCTGACGGGTCTTGCGATAATTCTTTTTATCGTTATTATCGGCGGCACATTTCTTATTCTTGATAAATGCAGCGTGCTCAAATACATAATGGCGGTTGTTATCAATAAATTCGGAAACCGCAAATATCTTCTTCTCAACAGTATGATTTTAATCTGTATGCTTTTAAGCTCAACCGCAGGCATACTTGAAGAATCGGTAACTCTTGTTCCGATTACCGTTGCAATTTCTCTCGCACTCGGCTGGGATTCATTTGTGGGGCTTTGCATAAGCCTTGTTTCCATTGCTTTCGGATTTACCGCCGCAACCTTCAATCCGTTCAATGTTGTTACTGTTCAGAAAATGGCAGGCATTCCGATTTTTTCGGGTCTCGGCTACAGAATAATCGTTTTCATTGTTATTTATCTTGTTCTTGCGGGCTTTGTTACTCTTTATGCAAAGAAGATTGAAAAGAATCCGCAAAAATCCCTCTGCTACGAAACGGATATTGCACTCCGCGAAAAATACAGACTTGACGACAGCGTCGCAATAATCAGCGACAAGCAAATCAGCAAGGCCGCAAAAGCCTTTTTATTCTGTCTTCTCGGCGTTCTTGCGGGAATAATTCTTGATTTTATTCTCGGAACAGAGGGAATGATTTCCCTGCCCTGTATGGCAATTCTTTTTTTCACGGGCGGTCTGCTTGCGGGATATTTTTCGGGACTTCGCGGCAAAAGCCTTTTCAAAAGCTTCGGCGAAGGAATAAAAACCGTTGCTCCCATCATACCGCTTATTCTGATTATTCTCGCAATAACCTATATACTTGACGAAGGCAACATCATCCCGACGATTCTTAATTTTGTTTATAATCTCATTCAGGGCTTAAGTCCCTACTCCGCAATTCTTATTCTTTTTGTTTTCATCGTTATTCTTGAATTCTTTATCGGCAGCGGCACGGCAAAAGCTTTTCTTGTTATGCCTCTCGTTCTGCCTCTTGCCGAAATGGTCGGCGTTTCCGCACAGAGCGTTACCCTTGCCTTCTGCTTCGGTGACGGCTTCACAAACCTTCTTTACCCCACAAGCGGAATAATGATTATCGCAATAGGGCTTGTTAATATAACTTACGGAAAATGGCTCAGATTTTCCTGGAAGCTCTTTGCACTTGAAGGCATTGCTTCCGTTGCACTTATGTTGACGGCTATAGCAATTAACTACACATAAGGAGAAAGAAATGAAGCTGAAATTTAATAAAGACGGAAAGTTCAGAATTCTGCTCTTCGGCGATATTCACGAGCATTACGATTACAAAACCAATCCCCGGTTCAAGGATATGCAGAAGCTGATGAATGCCGCACTTGATGAATACAAGCCCGATTTATGCGTGCTTCTCGGCGATAACTGCAACACCGACAAAATTGCCGATTCACCTGCCGAATTCAAAGAAATGATGCAGGCTGTTATTGAACCCATAATCCGCAGAAAAATCCCCGTTGCCGCTATATTGGGCAATCACGAGCACGACCACGGGCACGAGGATGAAGTTATTGAAATTTATAAAAGCCTCGGTGTTATTGCAAGAAACGATACACCCCCGCAGGTTACGGGCAACGCAAACTTCAGGGAGCTTATTTATTCTTCAGACGGCGAAACTCCCCTTTTCTGTCTGTGGTTTATAGATTCAAACAACTGCTATGAAGACAGAAGTCTTTCACATTATGATAACGTTCACGCCGACCAGATTGAATGGTTTGAAGAAGAAAGCGAAAAGCTCCGTGAGATAAACGGCGGTAAGCCGATGCCCTCTTTTGTTTTTCAGCACACTCCCGTGCCCGAAGAATATGAGCTTTTGAGAAAGGCAAAATTCTGGGAGCTTCCGATTGCTTTCAGAGGCTACGGAGCTCACAGCAACACCTTCTATGTTAAGAAAAAAGGATGCCTCGGTTATCACGGAGAAGGCCCCTGCTCGCCCGATGTTAACAGCGGTCAGTTTGCAAGCTGGAAAAAGGTTGGCGGAGTGCTCGCTGCTTTTTTCGGTCACGACCATCTCAATGATTTCAGCGGCTTTGTTGACGGAATTATGCTTGCACAGCATAAAACCGCAGGCTTCAGAGCCTACACAGACGGCTGCAAAAGCTGCGTAAGATGCGTCACTCTTGACGAAAAGGATTTATCCTCATTCACTCACGAGCTCAAGCGGTTCAAACAATTCGGTCTTAAATGCGAATCTCTCGGCCCCGTTATGAGAACCATATCAGACAGGCAGAGCCTGATTCTTCATATTCTCGGCTATGCTGCCGCAGGCATTGCGGGCGTTGGCATTATCGCATTCCTTATTGCAAAGTTTTTATTATAATTTTCGGAGGAAACAACAATGAATAAAAGTGACAAATTGAGCAAATCCCTTATTATGAATATTCTTCTTTTCGGCTTTATGGGTCAGGTTGCATGGGCTGTTGAAAACAACTTCTTCAACCTTTTCCTCTTCAATGAAATCGGCGGCGATTCAGTTGATATTTCAAATATGGTTGCCGCAAGCTCCGTTGTTGCCGTTCTCACAACACTCTTTATGGGCAGCCTGAGCGATAAGTTCAACAAAAGAAAAATATTTATCTGCGGCGGCTATGTTATCTGGGGTATAACCGTTATGGCTTTTGCCTTCATCTCCCCCGAAAATGTTGCAAAGATTATTGGCACAACTCCCACAGCCGCAATCGCAACAACCGTTACAATAGTTATTGTTATGGACTGCATTATGACATTTATGGGTTCAACAAGTAACGATGCCGCATTCAACGCCTGGATTACCGATATTACATCACCTTCAAACAGAGCTAAAACAGAATCAATCCTTGCTCTTCTTCCCGTTATCGCAATGGTTGTTGTTACCGCTGCTTTCGGAGCTCTTTCGGGAAAATTCGGATACCCTGCCTGCTTTATAGGTCTTGGCCTTATTGTTACCCTTTGCGGTGTTATCGGCATTTTCTCAATCAAGGATTCAAGAAACGGCATCAAATCAGACAGCAGCTTTATTGAGTGCCTCATCTACGGCTTCAAGCCCTCTGTTATAAAGAGCAACAAGAGCCTCTATCTTTCTCTTATAAGTATGGGTATTTTCTCAATAGCAAGCCAGCTCTTCTTCCCCTATCTTTTCATTTATGTTGACCACTATATAGATATGGAAACTCTCAAGCTCACAGTTCCCACAGTTATTCTTGCAATCGCTGTTTTCGGCTGTATGGTTGCCGCATTCGTTTACATTATCATAATGAGCGATAAAAAAGGCAAGGCACCCTTCCTCTTCCCCTCTGCTGCATTCTTTATTGTTGGTCTTATTCTTGTTTATTTTGCAGACAGAAATATAATCTATTTTGCTCTTGCAGCTATTGTTGCACTCGTTGGCTACGGACTTCTTATGATTATGCTCAACGCAGCCATCCGTGACTTTACACCCGAGGATAAAGCAGGTCAGCTTCAGGGCATAAGAATGATTTTCTCTGTTCTTCTTCCTATGCTTATAGGACCCAGAGTTGCCGCAAAAATCACCGAAATCTTTGCTACCGCACAGTATCAGAATGAATACGGCATTATGGTTGATATTCCCGCACCCCACATTTATCTCGGTGCGGCAATAGTCGGAGCACTTATTATTTTCCCCCTCTTTTTCCTTACAAAGGAATTCAAAAAAGAAAGCACTGCAAATAAATAATCATTTAAAGAAGGCTTATTGATATGCATATTATAATTGTTGGTCTGGGCAAGCTCGGTTTAACACTCACAAAACAGCTTGTAACCGAAGGCCACAGCATTACCGTTGTTGATACCAATAACGAAAAGGTTACTGCTGCGGTTGACTCATATGATGTTATGGGCGTCTGGGGCAGCGGTGCAATCTGCGATACACTTGAAGAAGCGGGTGCTGCCAAGGCAAAGCTTATTATTGCCGCAACCGCCTCTGACGAAATGAACATTCTCACCTGCCTTATTGCCACAAGAATGGGTGTTGAGAACACTATTGCCAGAGTGCGTAACCCTGCCTATTCTTCGCAAACGCAGTTTTTACGCTACGAGCTTGGCATTAATATGATTGTTAATCCCGAGTTTGAAACGGCAAATGAAATTTCAAGAATTATCCGTTTCCCCTCTGCCGCAAATCTTGATTCTTTCTCAAGGGGCAAGGTTGAAATTGCAAGAATCCGTATTCATTCGGATAACCCCCTTTGCGAGCTTCCTCTTTATGAAATCAGAAAGAAAACGAAAGCAAAGGTTCTTGTTTGTGCGGTTCAGAGAGGCGATGAGGTTTATATTCCCTCAGGTAATTTCATTCTTAAATGCGACGATATAATCAGCATAACGGGCACCCGTTCTCAGCTTTCAACGTTTATGAAGCAAACAGGTGTTTATAAGCACAAGATTAAAAATGTTATGATTATCGGCGGCGGCAGAATAGGCTATTACCTTGCAAAGCTTCTCACCGATACGGGCAGAAACATCAAAATCATCGAAAACGATACCGACAGATGCTATAACCTCAACGATATGCTTGACGATTGCACCATCATTCACGGTGACGGAACAGACCAGGAAATTCTTGATGAGCAGCATATCGAAAATCAGGATGCTCTCGTTGCACTCACGGGCATTGACGAAGAAAACATCATTGTTTCTATGTATGCCGAGTCAAAGGGAGTTAACAAGGTTATAACCAAGGTAAACCGCCATTCATATTCCATTCTCAATGATATAGGTCTTGATACGGTTGTTTCCCCCCAGATTGTTGCAGGTAATCTTGTTACAAGGTATGTAAGAGCACTTGATAACTCTGCGGGCAATTCACAGATTAAAACTCTTCATAAGCTTTGCGAAGGCAAGGTTGAGGCTGCCGAATTCATCGTTCCCGAAGATGCTGGATATGAAAATATTCCGTTCAAAGACCTTAAAATTCTGCCCAACATTCTTATCGGTTGCATCAACAGAAACGGAAAAATTATTTTCCCCGACGGTAATGAGGTTATGAAAGCAAATGACAGCATCATTGTTGTTACCGCAGGCAGAATAGTTGAAGACCTTCACGATATTTTTGTTTGATTTGCGGAGGTCCTGAGTATGAATTATAAAATGGTTTCCTTCAGCATAGGTAGGATTCTGCTTGTTGAGGCTGCCCTGCTGATATTTCCCGCTATCGGAGCGATTTTTTATGGCGATGATACTCTGCTTGCCTTTGCACTTACCATTGCGGCTTTATCCGTAACGGGACTGCTTGCTGTTAGAAAAAAGCCGAAAAATCAGACTATTTATGCAAAAGACGGCTATGTTATTGTTGCACTCTCGTGGATTTTAATGTCATTATTCGGTGCTCTGCCGTTTTTTATAAGCGGTCATATTCCCCATTTTATCGATGCTTTTTTTGAAACTGTTTCGGGCTTTACAACAACAGGCTCAACCATTCTGCGAAGCGTTGAAGCCCTGCCCAAAAGCCTGCTTTTCTGGAGAAGCTTCACTCATTGGATTGGCGGTATGGGCATTCTTGTTTTTGTTATTGCAATTATGCCCAAAACAGAAAGCTCCTCGATGCACGTTATGAGGGCAGAGGTGCCCGGTCCAACGGTTGGCAAGCTTGTTTCAAAGCTCCGTGCTTCTGCAAGAATTCTTTACGGAATTTACTGCGTTATGACCGCCATAGAAATTATAATGCTTTTTGCAGGCGGTATGCCCCTTTTTGACTGCATAGTAAACAGCTTTGCAACGGCAGGCACGGGCGGTTTCGGAATACTCAATAACAGCATTGAAGGCTATAACAGCCTTTATGCCGAAATGGTGATAGCCGTGTTTATGCTTCTTTTCGGCGTAAACTTCAACCTTTATTATCTTATGATTATCAAGCACGGCAAGCAGGCTCTTAAAAGCGAAGAGCTTCGCTGGTATATCGGAGTTGTTGCCGCCTCCGTGCTCATTATTGCAACCAGCCTCATTTCAACAAAGCATTCTGTGGGAGAATCCTTCCGCCACGCATTTTTCCAGGTTTCATCAATAATAACAACCACCGGCTTTTCATCAACAAACTTTGACACCTGGCCAATGATTGCAAAAACCGTGCTTGTTATACTGATGATTATCGGAGCATGTGCAGGCTCAACGGGCGGCGGTATAAAAGTTTCCCGCCTTGTTATTCTTGTTAAAAGCGGACTCCGTGACATAAAAAAAGCACTTAATCCCAGAAGCATTGAAACGGTAAAAATGGATAAACGAACAGTTGAAGAACCGATTGTTAAAAGCGTTTCGGTTTTCTTTGCAACTTATATGCTGATTTTGGCAGGCTCGATGCTTCTTGTTTCACTTGACGGCAGAGATTTTACAACCACCTCTACCGCTGTTATTGCCTGCGTTGGCAATATAGGTCCCGGGCTTGGTGCAGTTGGCCCTGCAGGTAATTTTGCAGATTTTTCGGTCCTGAGCAAAATAGTTCTTTCCTTCGATATGCTGGCAGGCAGACTTGAGCTTATTCCTATGCTTATGCTCTTCTCTCCCTACGCATGGTCAAGAAAATACACATAAAAAAAGAGGATGCTTCGGCATCCTTTTTTAGGGAGAAACAAAAAAATGAAAACAAAAATTTCAGACAAAAGCTTCTATAAAGCTTTTTTTGCAATGACATTCACAATGGCCTTGCAAAACCTTATAGTTTTCGGCGTCAACCTTGCTGACTCGGTTATGATGGGTGCATACAGCGAAACGGCACTCAGCGGAGTCGGCATTTGCAATAACATACAGTTTTTTCTCAACATGGCGGCTTCGGGCATCTCCTCGGGAATGACCGTTATTGCTTCGCAGTATTGGGGCAAGCGTGAAAAGAAGCCTATATTAAGGGTTTCTGCTGTTGCGATATGGATTGGAATTATTTTTACCGCAGTTATTTTTGCTTTTGCCGCAATCGCACCCGAAACTCTTATCAGATTATTTACCGATAAAGAAGCCGTTATTGCTCAGTCGGTTGAATATCTGGATGTTATCAAGCACACATACCTGATGTTTACCCTTTCAACGATTCTTCTCTCTGTTCTCCGCAGCGTTGAAACGGTTAAAATCGGCTTTTATGTTTCTCTTTCATCCTTTGCGGTTAATATTTTTCTTAACTATATTCTCATTTACGGCAAACTCGGAATGCCCGAAATGGGAATTCGCGGTGCCGCAGTTGCCACCCTCGTTTCCAGAGCGATTGAGCTTACGGTTATTCTTATATACATTTTATTAATAGATAAGAAGCTTGAAATGCGAATCCGTGATTTGTTTGCTGCCGATAAGCAGATGTTCAGGGATTATTTCAAAACCGGGCTTCCTCTTATGATGAGCAGCGTTTCCTGGGGAATTGCAATGAGCATTCAGGGCGCAATCATCGGCAGGCTTATTGAAAGTGCAATAGCTGCAAACAGCATTGCAACAACTCTTTTTCAGGTTGCAACGGTTATCTGCTATGCATCAAGCAATGTTGCCTGCGTGCTGATAGGCAAAACCATCGGCGAAAATAAACCTATGGAAATAATTAAGCAAAGAAGCAAAAATCTTCAGCTTATTTTTCTTGCAATAGGCGTTGCATCAAGTGCCATACTGCTGATATCAAAGAATCTTATTATTGATTTTTATAACGCAACTCCGCAGACGGTTGAAATAACCAATCAGTTCATCTGGGTGCTTTGCGTTACGGTAATCGGCACCGCATATGAAGCACCCTGCCTTTGCGGCATCGTTTCGGGCGGCGGCGAAACCTCTTTTGTTCTTAAAAACGATATTATATTTATGTGGCTGATTGTTTTGCCGCTGAGCTTTCTGAGTGCATTTGTGTTCAAATTCCCCGTTGTTGTTACCTTCGCCTGCCTTAAAGCAGACCAGGTTCTCAAATGTGCGGTTGCTGTTGTTAAAGTTAATAAATTCAACTGGGTAAAAACAGTTACAAGAACGGAATAAAAAAACGGCTTGTCATTGGGGTACCCTCCATAAGGAAGTTACCCCAAGGCGGCTCTTGCAGTAAAACTAAATAATTGTAATTTGAACGGTATAGCTGTGGCTATGCCGTTTTTGCTTTATGTTGTTTTGAAATATGTTGTTGGTACGCTTCTTCC